>CAYXGR010000069.1:1454-11464 GCA_964464525.1 uncultured Planctomycetaceae bacterium | reverse complement strand
TCACCCCCTACGAATCAAGCCCTGAAAGGGCGACAGTACAAAGCCCAGGGCAAAGTTTGGAACTATGAAAGTTCGGCGAGGGCTTCCCGGGTCGCTGTGACCGTGACGTCAACGGCTTCATTGTCGTGGGCAACCGAGAGGAACCAGGCCTCGTATCCGCTGGGGGGCAGGTGGATGCCCCGGCGGAGCATGGCCTGGAAGAATCGGGCGAACCGATCGTGATCCGCGCCGGCTGCGTCGAGGAAGTGACGAACGCGGGTTGTCCCGAAATAGAGGGTGAGCATCGAGCCGACGCGCTGGACAGTCGCTTCAATATGGGCGTCGCGAAGGCATCGGCGCAGTCCATCTTCGAGCCGAGCCGTGTTTTCTTCAAGACGCGTGTATGCGTCGTCGCCGAGCAGTTGCAGTGTGGCCAGACCGGCGGCCATCGCGAGGGGATTGCCCGATAGAGTGCCGGCCTGATAGACATCGCCGGCAGGGGCGATGCGTTTCATCAACGCGGTGGCTCCACCGTAGGCCCCGACGGGCAGGCCGCCGCCGATGATCTTGCCGAAGGTGGTGAGATCGGGTGTGACGCCATAGCGCGATTGAGCGCCGCCGCGATCCACGCGAAAACCGGTCATCACCTCGTCGAAGATAAGCAGCGCACCATGATCGCGGGTAATCTCGCCGAGAGATGCGAGGAAATCGTCTTCCGGCGGGACGACACCCATATTGCCCGCGACGGGCTCGACGATTACGGCGGCGATTTCGGATTCAGATTGGTTGAACACAGACCGGACCGATTCGAGATCGTTGAAGATGGCGGTATAGGTTTTGACGACAGTCTCGCGGGGGACGCCGGGCGAGTCGGGCAGGCCGAGGGTGGCGATGCCGGAGCCGGCCCGGACGAGGAACGGATCCGCGTGACCGTGGTAACAGCCGGCGAACTTGACGAGGCCGTCGCGGCCGGTGGCGGCACGGGCGAGTCGGACGGCGGACATGAGCGCCTCGGTGCCGGAGTTGACCATGCGGACCTGCTCGACCGATGGAACGCGGGCGACGATTTCACGGGCGAGATCGACTTCCAGTGGTGTCGGCGTGCCGAAGTGGGTGCCGGCCTGTAATGCGGATTGAACGGCCTCGACGACCGATGGAGCAGCGTGTCCGGCGATCATGGCGCCCCAGGAACCGATGTAGTCGATATAGCGGTTGCCATCGACGTCGGTCAGGCGGCAGCCGGATGCGGATTGGATGAACCGGGGAGTTCCGCCAACGGCTCGGAACGCACGGACGGGTGAATTGACGCCGCCGGGCATGAGCGTGAGAGCCTCGTCGAAGAGACGGCGAGACTCGGCGAAGTTTGAATCAGACTGTTCACATTCAGACATGGGGCGTTGTTTCGGATTTCTCACGAGATGCGTGGCGACGAGCCGCGCCCAATCAGAGCCGCGACCGTAAGGGAGCGGTCAGCGCACACTCTCATAAATCGATTCCATGTACATTTATATAAGCGTATGCGATCGTACAACAAGGACGAGCCACGGGGTGAAGACGACCGAGTAGGAAGTCTGAACGCCCGTGCGGCCTCTACCATTACAACGTGCCTCGAAATTGGGCACGGCTATACAGGTCATAATGTGTTATCCCTCTGATGTCGACTGTACTATTGAGGCGATCCGAAGCCAACCGCTCCCTTACGGTCGCGGCTCTGATCATTGTTCGCCTTCTCACACACGTGCTTACGCATCGCGGAGCCAACGGGCCGCATCCTTGGCAAGATAAGTGAGAATGAAGTCGGCGCCTGCCCGTTTGATGGCAGTGAGGGATTCCAGGGCGACCAATCGCTCATCGAGCCAGCCGTTGGCGGCGGCGGCCTTGATCATGGCGTACTCGCCGCTGACCTGATAGGCGGCGAGGGGGGCCTGCGGAATCTTATCGCGCAAAGTTCGCAGAACGTCGAGATAGGGCATCGCGGGCTTGACCATGAGGATGTCGGCCCCCTCCGCGAGGTCGAGTTCGGCCTCGGCGAGGGCCTCGCGGGCGTTGGCCGGGTCCATCTGATAGGCGCGACGGTCGCCGAAGCTCGGGGCGCACTCGGCGGCATCGCGGAAGGGACCATAGAAGGACGAGGCATACTTGACTGCGTAGGACAAAATGCCGACGTCTGTATGCGAGTTCGTGTCGAGCGCCGTGCGGATCGCCGCGACCATGCCGTCCATCATGGCGCTGGGTGCCACGAGATCGGCCCCGGCGGCGGCATAAACCGTCGCGGCGCGGCCGAGGGTGTCGAGCGTCGCGTCGTTGTCAACAGACTCGCCCCGGATCAGCCCGCAGTGACCATGATCGGTATATTCGCAGAGGCAGACGTCGGCGAGAATGATCAGGTCAGGGTGTGTCTCCTTGATGCGACGGATCGCGCGGGGGATGACGCCGCCGGGGGCCGATGCCTGCGTGCCGACGGCATCTTTGTGCCGGGGGATGCCAAAGAGGATGACGGCGGGGATTCCGAGACCGGCGATGGACTCGAGTTCCCTCGGGAGGTCGTCGATCGTGTGGCGGCAGACGCCGGGCATCGAGGCGACCGGCCCGGCTGCGGCAGAGTCTTCGACGACGAATAGGGGGTAGACAAAATCTGCCGGCACGAGACGGGTCTCGCGGACCATGGATCGGAGGGTTTCGCTCTTGCGCAGGCGTCGCATGCGTCGGGGGAGCTTCGTCATGATTTCACCTGTGCGGCCCGGAAATAATCTTTGAGTGCGACGACAAGGTGGATCGATCCGGGGTGCGTGGGCTCGACGTGAACCGGAAGGCCGAGGTTACGAGCCGCCGCCGCGGTCGTCGGGCCGATGCATCCGATGGCCGCATCGGACATGTCGAGATCGAGGCGAGCGAACCGTTGGACGGCGGAGGGGCTGCAAAAGAGGACGGCATCCGCGCCGGCTCGCAGGTTTTCCAGCGTAGCGGGATGGGGGTCCGCCTCCTCCGTGTGATAGACAATGGACTCGATGACCTCGGCGCCCATGCCGCGAAGCCCGTCGGCGAGTGTCGGCAGGGCACGATCGCCGTGGGGGAAGAAGACCTTGAGGGCGGGTTGTGAATCGGGACTCGATTGTCCTTCGACATGCGTCCAGGGATTGTGGCGGAGCTTCGAAAACATTTCATATTGACGCAGTGCCTTGCACAGGGATTCCGCCGTCGCCGACTCCGGTATGAGATCGGCGATCAGGCCGTGCCGCTCCAGTTCGCCGGCGGTACCGAGGCCGACGGCGGCGATTTGGCAGGGGCCGAGCGCGCGTACGTCGGAATCGAGTTCTCGCAGGGCCTTCCAGAATCCCCGGACACCGTGGATAGAGGTGAAGACGATCCAGTCCATGTGTGGCAGACGCTCGACGGCCCGGCGGAAGTCCCGTTCCGGTTCGGGATAGCGAATGCGGATGAGCGGGCAGCGGATGACTTCGGCGCCCAAGTCGGTCAGGTGACGCTGCAATTCGCCGGATGTCGAGGATGCCTGCGTCACAACGACGCGACGACCCGCGAGGGAGCGGTTCGAATGGGCGCTCGAAGGACTACCAAAATTGATATCGGCGCGGGCAGCGGTCTCGCCGATCACGGTGATAGCGGGGGTGGGGATACCCGCGCGATCGGCCTCGTCGGCGAGTGTCGCGAGTGTTGCGGTGATCAACCGCCGGCGCGGCGTGGTGCCGGAGGCGATCATCGCGGCGGCAGTGTCGGGATCGCGGCCGACGGCGATCAGGGCTTCGGCGATGGCGCGAATAGAACGTCTCCCCATGAGAATGACAAGGGTATCCATTTTCGCCAGAGCATTGTAGTCGTGCGCGGGGGCGCCGGAATCGTCCTCGGTGCGGCCGGTGATGACGGCGAAGGCGCGGGCCGAACCGCGATGGGTGAGGGGAATGCCGAACGATGCGGGGACGGCCACGGCGCTGGTGACGCCGGGAACGACGACGCAATCGATGCCCATGTCTCGACAGGCGTCGAGTTCCTCACCCCCCCGTCCAAAGACGAAGGGGTCACCCCCCTTGAGCCGGACGACATTTTTCCCCAGTCGAGCGTGTTCGATGATGCGTTCGTTGATCTCCTGTTGGCTCAGCGGCGCGCGGCCGGGGGCCTTGCCGACGTCGATGAGCTCGACATCTTCCCGCGTTTCGGCAAGGAGTTCGAGGGGGATCAGGCGGTCGTAGAGAACCACGTCAGCGGCGCGGAGGCAGTCGCGCCCTCGAACGGTGATCAGGCCGGGATCACCAGGCCCGGCGCCGACGAGATGGACGAGGCCGGGCACGCTCATGCCGCTCCCATCCGGAAAAAATGGGAGACACGAGCGCCCGCCGAGGCGAGTGGGTCGTCTCCCGTGAGCACGGCTTCCCAGAGGATCGAGCCTGAAGGCGAGAGCAGGCGAGCATGAAGACGGATATCTTCCTTTACGATCGCATAGGCGGCGGCGACGGGTCCGGCGTTTTCGAATGGTCTGAGGAATGCCAGTTCCGCCATGACCGCCCGGCGGGTGGGTGCGTGGTCGATCACGGTAAGAAGGTCGATTGTGTCGGCATCATCCGCTCGAGTCTGGACGGCCAGGGCAGCCTGCGCCGGGGCGGGGACGAAGATATCGAGCGGGAAGAACTCGGCAATTTCGTCTTGCAGACCGAGGCGCTGGAGACCGGCGGCGGCGAGAATGGCGGCGTCGAAGTCGCCGCGGCGGACCTGTCGGACGCGGGCATCGACCGGTCCGCGGATCGGGACGATGCAGAGGTCGGGCCGGAGCAGCCGAATCTGTGCGGCGCGCCGAGGGCTGCTGGTGCCGACGCGGGAGCCGGGGGGGAGATCGGCGAGCTTCAGATGGTTCTTGGAGACGAGTGTCTCTCTCGCATCGCCGCGCGGAAGGATCGCGGCGATCGTCAGATCGTCCGGTGGTTCAGCCGACAGGTCTTTGAGACTATGGACTGCGCAATCGATCTTGCCACCGCGCAGGGCGGATTCGATGTCGTCGGCGAACGGGGTCGGGCCGTCAAGATTGCGGATGGGCGTCGATTGGTTGCGATCGCCAGTGGTGGTGATTTCGATGATGTCGATGGCATGACCGAGAGCACGGAGCCGATCGGCGACGTGGCGGGCCTGCCAGAGAGCGAGGGCGCTGCCACGCGTACCGAGGCGGAGGGGAGCGGACACCGATCGCACGCCATGGCCGCGCTTTGCTTGGCCATGCCACCCTGCTGTGGCGCGGTCGAGGATGATGTCGAGGATAGCCGGGTCGGCGCCGATGGGATCGGTGCAGGCGATCAGCCGGTTACTCCGGGTGCCGGCGACGAAGGGTGTGTCGGGTTCGAACGGAGCGAGACCCAACCGTTGCGGGAGGTCGTGGGTTGCGTGATGACCGCCGCCGATCAGGAAGGGGATGACGATCAGGTTGTGGTTGGGGATTGTGTCAGGGATAAACTCGATGTCCGGTTCGGCGTCGAGAAAGGCTGCCTCGACGCTGGCGAAGGGGATTGGGAATTGTGAATGTCGCGTGTAGCGGCGGATGGTGTCGCGGAGTGTGATCGCCGAATCGATGCTCTGGCGGATGCGGCGCGTACCGTGGCCGACAACGATGAGCACGGTCTCAGCGGGATCGAGTTCGAAACGCTTCAGGATATTCGCGGAACGTCTTAATACGATGTCGGCGATGGCGGGATGGGTGCCGACCGGGGGAGTGAGAGTCAGGTCCACTTCATCGATGCGGGCGTTGGCCATGAGGCCGCGAGGGAGCATGTCGCCGCAGAAGTAGCCGTCGGCGGTCATGATGGGAACGACGATCACGCGGTCGGCGGCGAGCTGATCGAGTGCTGTATCGAATTGGGGATTGCCGAGATGGAAGGCGCAGGTGACGTCGTTGAACAGGTGCAGGGCTTGGATGCGGCGGGCAAGGTTTTGAATTAAATCATTCGTTGGTGAGCCATCGCCAGATCCGTGGGCGGCGAGAAGGATTGCGGATTGGCTCTTCCCATGCCGGAAAGCAGTAAACGATAAGGATGGATCGCACCGGTTGGAAACTGGTGCCACAGACGGCGCAGGGTTGGAAGTGGGTATACACGGAGTAGTGGGTGTAAACGAAGTCATGCCGCGGTTCCTTCGTGGAGACGTTGGATGGTTTGGTGTACGGCTCGTTTCATACGCCGGGCGGAATCGGGATCGAGACCGTCGGCGAGAGACTGCAGGCGGGCGATGATCGGCGCAGCCTGTCGGGCGCGCGTCCATTTCAGAAAGCGGTCCATCTCCTGTTCGATAATGGACCGAGCGGCGCGGATGATCTTGTCGTGGACGCGGTCCCGGTCGGCAAAATCGTCCAGGGCTCTCAACGACACATCGGCGTGGAGTGCGACGTCGGGATCGACATTCCGGGGCATGCCAAGGTCGACAATCGTCAAGGGGCGGCCGTGGCCGTCGAGCATAGGGGCTTCGATGATGTATCGGGGCGACGAAGTGCAGGCGACGATCGCATCGGTTTCGTCAAGGAGGGCCGGGAGATCCTCAAACGGGTGTGCCTCGCAGCCGTTCTCCGCCGCGAGGCTCGCGGCGCGGCGGAGGTGACGGCTGACGATATGAATTCGGCGTCGGCCCCCGGTCGCGAGACGGCTCGCCACGTCTCGCGCCAGGCTGCCGGCGCCGAGGATCAACACGTTTTCGATCGGGCTTGACGAGTGTTCCAAAAGGTCGGCCGCGCGATCGGCGTAGGATCGGGCCACTCGAGAAATCGGCGTTTCATGTCGAACGCGTTTACCCCCGTGGATGGCCGACCGAAAGAGTGCGGAGAGGATCGGGCCGACAACGTTGGCGTCGGTCGCTCGCATGAATGCGTCTCGAACCTGACCGAGGATGTGGTCTTCGCCGAGAAGGGGCGACTCGAGACCGGCGGCGACGCGCATGAGATGGACCGCTGCCGCAGTGCCCTGACGCCGGTGGGCGAAGGGCTTGAGGGCCTTGAGGGGAATGCCGGTGAGTAATGCATAGCGATCGAGCCATGCGTCAGGGGCGTCGGATGTGACGGCGTAGAGCTCGAGGCGGCCGCAGGTCTTGAGGATAACACATTCGTCGCAGATGTCGCGGAGGCGGCGCAGGCAATCCGGCAGGGCGTCGGCATCCATGGTGATGCGTTCTCGCAGCGGCAGCGGGGCCGTTTTGTGCGAGATTTCGATGGAGATCAATCCTGCCCTCATCCGATCACCTCGAGGGGTATTTCTCGCCACGTAGGTGTTTCGGCACCGGTGATCTTCAGCCGGGGCACACTTCGTTCAATAAGACGATGGTAATAATCACTGAAGCTTTCGTCGTCCCGCCGTTCAGAGGCCCATCGTTGGAGCAGCGGACGGAGCATCGGGAGGAGATCATCAAGCGGCACATCGACCGCGTAGAGATCGGCGACGCGGTCGCCGGCGAGTCCGCCACCGACGTAGATGTTGTAGCATTCGCCGGGCTTGCGACCGACGAAGGCGATGTCGGCGGTGTAGGGACGGGCACAGCCGTTGGGGCAGCCGGTCATGCGGAGGGTAATGGGGACGTCGCCGACGCCAAGGGCCGTAAGCTCGGCGGAAAATCGATCGATGACCGAGGGCATGACGCGTTCCGATTCGGTGATGGCCAGACCGCAGGTGGGTAAGGCGGGGCAGGCCATCGAGTATCGGCGGGCGGCGGACAGCTCGGCGAAAAATAAGACACCGTGATCGCGGAGGGTTTGTTCGATCGGGGCGAAGGCGGATTCGTCCAGGTTTGTCAGCAGCAGGTTCTGGTGCGAGGTGAGACGGACACCGGGCCGGTGCCGGCGGATGATTTCGCTCAACGCGGTTTTGAGCCGGTAATCTTCGTTGTCGACGACCCGGCCGTTCTCGATGAAGAGACCGTAGAACCATCGACCGTCGCCCTGTTGATGGCGACCGAGATGGTCGTGGAAGGGCGGGGCGGGGATCGCCCGGGCGGGCCTCATCGGAATGTATGATCGTATCAGGAATTCGTCGCGGAATCGCTCGATGCCCCATTCTTCGAGCAGGTATTTGAGCCGGGCGTGTTTGCGATCGGAACGATTGCCGTGGTCGCGGAAGATCCCGGCGATCGTGCGGGCGGTCTCGACTGCATGATGCGGCTCGACGAAGCCCAGCGGCTCGGCCAGGCGGGCGAAGGTGTCGGCCTTTTCGTGGCTGAGGCCCATGCCGCCGCCGATGACGACGTTGAATCCGAGAACACGACCGGCATCGACAATGGCGATCAAGCCGCAGTCGTGGGAAAAGACATCGATACAGTTATCGGAATCGAGGGCGATACCGGTCTTGAACTTGCGCGGCAGATATTGGTCTCCGTAGAAGGATTCCTTCTCCTGAGTGGAAACGACCTTCTCGCCATCGAGCCAGATTTCGTGATAGGCACGGGTCGCGGGTCGAAGCTGTTCCGCGATGGCCCGGGCGGTCTGTTGGAGCAGGACGTGAGCCTCGTCGGCGAGCGGGGCAGAGCAGGTCATCACGTTTCGCTCGACATCTCCGCAGGCGGCGAAGGTGGTCATGAGTCGCTTGTTGATACCGGCGATGTGTTCCTTGAGATGCCCTTTGGCAACGCCGTGAAACTGGATCCCCTGTCGCGTCGTGATGCGGAGCGAGCCGTTTCCGTAGTCGTCGGCGAGTCGATCGAGGGCGAGGTATTGTTCAGTACTGAGGGTCCCGCCGGGCAGGGCCACGCGAACCATCAATGAATAATCCGGTTCCAGTCCATCCTGCCTGCGCGATCGACGGGTGTCGCGATTGTCCTGCTGATACGCACCGTGAAACTTGAGGATGTGGGCGTCGTCGGCACCGAAGTGGGTGGCGTCCGAAGACAGGGTTTCGACGATCGATCCGCGCAGGAGGCGGCTATTCTTCTTTGCGTGTTCGATCTTGGATTGTTTGCGACCATTGTTGCCTGACATGAGTTTTTCTCGACTCCCCCGAGCGCCGCGCGACTTTCGCGGCGGCTCTTTTATTAGATGCCATCTCCGTGGAGACCGCATTCGGTCTTTATTTTTCCGTTCCAGCGACCCGCGCGGGAATAGTCCGTCACAGACGCACCTTCCACCGGCGCGGTGCAATAGGCGCAGCCGAGGGTGGGATAACCCTTTTCGTGCAAGGGGTTGTAGGGAACGTCATGGGCCTGAATATATTTCCAAACACGTTTTCGGCTCCAGGTGGCCAGCGGGCTGAGCTTCAACAGTTGGAATTTCCAGTCCCACTCGGCGACGTTCAGACCGGCACGGGTCTTCGATTGACTCCGCCGCAGGGCGGTGATCCACACATCCACATTCGCCAGGGCCTGATGCATCGGATCCACCTTGCGCAGCTTGCAGCAAAGGTCGGGATTGTGTTTCCAGAGTTCGGGGCCGAAGTGGTCGGCCTGCTGTTCAACGGTGAGCGAAGTCCCTCGATTGACGAACGCCAGATGCGGGTAGCGCTCGATCATGCGCTCGATCAGTGCGTAGGTTTCGGGAAAGAAAAACATCGTGTCGAGATAGATGACGGTCATGGGCAGACCGTGCTTCGCGTACATGTCGATCAACGCGCAGCCTTCCATGCCGAAGGCCGTGGTGATGACCATGCGGCGATCCGCGAAGCGCTCCACGCTCCAGCGAATCAACTCCTCTGCCGGGCTTTTCTCCCCGATCCGTTTATCTGTCTCCCCAGACGGGGCGATTTGAAGCTCCACAACCATCTCCTGCATTGATGCTCGCCCCACTGCCGGGACGGGTAAAAACAAAAGAGGCCCGCGGGAACCATCCCGCGGGCCTCACATCTTTTCGTATTGTGCTACTGATGTGTTGCAGCCGTTAGGATGGTCCTCCATCGGGACAATTCATACAACAACAGCTACAACAGACGCACGCAGCCGAGCCGGCACGGAGACATTCCGGGCGGCAGGAGGTGAAACGACAAGCGTGGGCCGGTACTGGATACATTGGAATTGAATATAGTCGATGCGGGAGAGTGTGTCAAGTGCGCCGGGTGGCACTGTCAAGACAC
>CAYXGR010000069.1:0-1354 GCA_964464525.1 uncultured Planctomycetaceae bacterium | reverse complement strand
CACTGTCAAGACACGATCCCCAAGGATCGTGCCTTGGCAGTGGTGAACCGTGATATCACCCACTACGTGCATCCAATCCGAGCCCCGAGCGCAAGCGAGTGGGGCCAATAATCAGCGGGCCACACCAGGAAGAACCCCACGCTGACACACCGGGGCACCGAATTTAACCCACGTAGAGTGTCATGCACTGAGTGTCATGCACCCGCAACTGTGGCGTCATCTTTCTGACCGTCCGATAGAGTTGGGGTTGACTCCGCCTCTACGAGGGTGTCTATCAAGTAGTATTTTGTTCAGAGCCGCGACCGTGAGGGAGCGGTTTTCGTGGCCGAACAAGGAACGCCACCTGATCCAGACACGCCGGGACGGCTATGATTGGACGCGGCTCTGTAGGGTCTCGATTCTGATTGGGCAGAGTAAAATAAGGCGGGAGTGCCATGCGTGAATCAGCATCAGGAAAACACGGCCCAAGACGGCTTTCACGCTGGTATGTTCGCATCCCCTTGAAAGGGATGGCGTTTGCCTTCGTGACGTTGTGGGTACTGTTTCCCGATCCCGTTCGATTGGCTCGCCATATCGGCCACCTGTCCGACTTGGAGGCGATGGTCGAGCCGGACGTGCCACAACTGGCGGATTGGGAAGATGAAGTCACCCGACGTCTGTCCGACAGGGCGGCATCCTTGGCGGGTAAGGGTAAGCAGTCGGCCGAGCATGAGAGCGGATCGCAGGCGCTTCGTGTTCAGAGGGCGATCCAGTCGTTCGTCTATGAGAAGGTGCGCTACGGCTGGGACTGGGATGTCTGGGGATCGGCCGACTACATGCCGACGGTGGCAGAGATGTTCGAGCAATCTGAGTCCGACCCGAACGGGCGGATGCGCGAGGATTGTGACGGGCAGGCGGTGATGGCGGCCTCGCTGATGCGACGGATGGGGTATGAATCGGCGATCGTGACCGACCTGCGACACGTCTGGGTCGCCACGCCCGAGGGCGAATGGATGGGGCCGGGTCGTACAAAGACGCTTGTGTCTACCAAGCGGGGGAACCGGACATCGATCGCGAGAACGCTAAACAACGTGCCCGTGGCGTTGTCGTATGGGACGGCCGTTTTTCCGTTTTGGCGGGAATTGATCATCCTGGTGACGGCGTTCGTGCTGGTGCTGCATCGGGGGATGAAAGGGCGGACGATCGTGATCGGGGGGGTGTTGCTGTTTCAGGGATTGTTGTTCATGAGGTTGGGCTACATGGCGCCTTCAGCCGTTTCCCGACAGGTGTCGTCGTGGCCGACGTGGGTGGGGGGGGTGCACATGGCGGTGGGGTTCGCCGTGCTGTGGTGGTTTTCTAACCGCGCGCGGCGGAC
>CAYXGR010000068.1:0-11511 GCA_964464525.1 uncultured Planctomycetaceae bacterium | reverse complement strand
GATCCGTCCGACTCATGCGCGAAATCCGCTTCTCGATCGATCGTGACTGGGCCCGGGCGGCCCACGGCAAGGACGGCTTCGCTGGTGCCCACCCGATCAGCAACTCCTGGGGCGGCTGGCCGTCCGCCGTCGGCATCGCCCCCTACCTCGTGATGCGAATCGCGGTCTCGGGACAACCCGACGCCGCAACAGGCTATCTTGTCAACATCCAGGAACTCGACAAATTGCTGAGACAGCGAGCGATTCCACTGGCTGCCCGGCGCCTTCTGGCCAGCGGCGTGGGGCTGACCGGTGAATCACTACTGATCGGCATCTGGGAGACCGTCTCGCGCGAAGCGCCGGCAAGGTGCAGGGCGGAGGCGCTGCGGTTGTGGACGACGCCCTATCTGTCATACGGCATCCGATCAGGAGGCGATGCGATGATCGAACTGACGCAGTGTTTCGAGTTTTCGGCCGCGCACCGGCTGCACGTCGCGTCGATGTCGGCCGAGGAAAACCGTCGCTGCTTCGGCAAGTGCAACAACCCCAACGGCCACGGTCACAACTACCAGGTCGAAGTCACAATCGCACGGGCTGTGGGCGATGCCGCCGAGTCTGTCCTGCCGCTGCCGGAGTTCGAGTCGGTCGTCAAGCGCGAGGTGATCGACAGGCTGGACCACAAGCACCTGAATGCGGACGTGCCGGAGTTCGCGACGTTGAACCCGTCGGTGGAAAACATCGCCCAGACGATCTGGGGGTATCTGGACGGCAAGCTCCCGCCCGCGACACTACGCAAGGTGCGAGTGTGGGAGACAGCGAAGACGTATGCAGAGTATGCGCCCGGGTAGCATCGGCGTTCCGCCGGTGCGGAAAGATTCCCCATCCTTTTCTTTGCGAAAGTTGGGGTTCTCAGCACAAGGAGTTCCGACATGTATATCGAGAGCCATCGAGTGAGAAATGTTTCATCGATATCCTTGATTTTGGCAGTCGTGTTTGTATATAGCTGGTCGATACAATCGAGCGTGGCAATCGCCCCAAAGGGCAAGGAAAAGAAGACTCAGATCGATGTGCTCTTCTCGCCCAAGGGCGGCTGCGCGAATCGGATCATCGAGGAGATCGACAACGCACGGAAAACGATTCGTGTACAAATGTACTTCTTCACCTCCGAGCCGATCGCCGATGCGCTAATCGAGGCGAAGGAGCGGGGGATCGAGGTTCAGGTTATTCTCGACGATTCGCAGCAGAAGGCGAAATACGGCCGGTGGCGGGTGCTGCGGCGCGATGGTGTCACCGTTTCGTTTGACGGCGAGCATGCCACGGCCAACAACAAGATCATCCTGATCGATCGGCGAACGATCATCACCGGCTCCTACAACTACACAAAGGCGGCCGAGGAGAAGAATGCGGAGAACGTGCTCATCATCAGGCACGCGCCAAAATTGTTCGATAAGTACCTGGAAAACTTTGAGAAGCATTCGGAACACGCTCGACGATGAAGAAGGTGACGATCTATAGCGACGGCGGTTGCCACGGCAATCCCGGTCCCGGCGGCTGGGCGGCGGTGCTGCTCCACGGAAAAACCCGCAGGGAAATCTCCGGCGCCGCGGCGGCGACGACCAACAACCGGATGGAACTCACGGCTGCCATCGAATCGCTGAAGACGCTGACTGAGCCGTGCGAGGTGAACTTTCACACCGACTCGCAGTACGTCCAGAAGGGCATGCGAGACTGGCTGCCGGGATGGAAAGCAAAGGGTTGGCGGCGTGGCAAGAAGCCTATCAAGAATCTGGATCTCTGGAAGACACTCGATGCCGAGGCCGCCCGGCACACGGTCCACTGGCACTGGGTCCGCGGCCACAACGACGATCCCGAAAACGAACGCTGTGACGAGTTGGCCAATCTGGCCACCGATGCGATCAAGCAGGAGTTGGGCCCGGCAAGGCTGGACGCGGCGCTGGATGCGTTTCAGGCCGGAGAGATGGATTTTTTCTAGTGCTCCAGCCCACATGGTTCGATGGGTGCCATGCCCAAGCCCCAATGTGCGGGCATGCTGCATCACATCGCCGGGTTCGCCACAATTCCATTTCACTTCCGCGCTCAGAAATCGGTAGATCGACCGGCAGCGCTCGGATAGGCTGTAGAGCATGAACACCCTGCCGCCGAAGATCGAAATGCAGCGTGCGATGATGCACCGCGACGCCTCGTATGACGGCGTCTTCTTCGTAGCCGTACAAACCACGGGCATCTTCTGCCGGCCGGACTGTCCGGCGAGAAAGCCACGGGTCGAAAACGTCGAGTTCTTCCCGTCGGCCCGCGACGCCCTCCTGGCGGGCTATCGACCGTGCAAACGATGCCGCCCGATGGACACAAACGGCCGCCCGCCCGCTTGGATCGAGCGGCTGTTCGCCAAGGTGGAGCACGATCCGGCCGCGCGGCTGCGCGATCGAGACCTGCGAGCCCTGTCGATCGAACCGGCCCGTGCCCGGCGCTATTTCAACAAGCACTACGGCATGACCTTTCAAGCCTATCATCGCGCGCGGCGGATGGGCCGGGCGATGAAGCATATTCGACGCGGGCAGGATCTGACGGACGTGGCGTTGGGTCACGGCTACGATTCGCCCAGCGGATTTCGAGATGCCTTCGCCAAAACCTTCGACCGCACACCCGGAGCGAGCCGATCGGTCGGTTGTATCGTCGTGAAGACGATCGAGAGCCCGATCGGCCCGCTGATCCTCGGTGCAACGGAGGAAGCGCTCTGTCTGCTGGAGTTCGTGGATCGCCGCGCGCTCGAGACACAGATTGCGATGCTGCGCCGGCGATTCGATCGGGCGGTGGTGCCTGGAATCAATAAGTGGATTCGGCAAGCAAGCGAGGAACTGGTGGAATATTTCGATGGCCGTCTGCGCCGATTCCGCGTACCTATAGACACGCCGGGTACATCGTTTCAGGAGTCGGTGTGGAAGAGATTGCTGAAAATTCCCTACGGAAAGACGATTTTCTACGAGCAATTGGCATCGGATATCGGGAACCCGGGGGCGGTGCGGGCAGTGGGCACGGCGAACGGAAAAAACCGCATCGCCATCATCATTCCCTGTCATCGGGTGGTGAACAAGAGCGGCCAACTCGGCGGTTATGGCGGCGGCCTATGGCGGAAACAATTCCTGCTCGATCTGGAACGCGGCGCTAAGCATGATCGTCTGTTCTAAAACGTATTTGAAAAGTCTGGAATCAGAGCCGCGCCCGTCAGGAAGCGGTCGGCGCTCAAAATGGGATGGCCCTTTGACTGGGGAGAGAACCGCTTCCTCACGGTCGCGGCTCTGATCAAGAAACGACTCCGCAAACACGAATAAAGAAACAATCTCAATAAAAGTTTTGCACACCGGTTGGAAACCGGTGCCACAGTAGTGTTAGGATTCACACTGACTCGGAGAAGATCGAATGTCCGTAGATACGATCAGACTACTCATCTCCTGTCCCGATGCCCGGGGGATCATATCCAGTGTGACCGGTTTCGTGGCAAAGCACGGGGGGAACATCCTGGACGCCGATCAGCACTCGGACAAGGAACATGACGAGTTTTTCATGCGTGTCGAGATCGAACAATCGGGATTCGGTCTGAAACGCGACACGTTCGAGGCGGCCTGGAAACCGGTCGCCGACCGATTCGCCATGCGCTGGCAGATTCACTGGGCCCGTGATATCAAGCGTATGGCCGTCATCGTCAGTAAGTCGGGCCACTGCCTGAATGATCTTCTCTGGCGATGGAAGGCGGGGGAATTGCGCGTCGAAATCCCCTTCGTGCTGGGCAACCATGATGATTTGAGACAGGACGTCGAAACGTTGGGACTTCAATTTCACCATCTGCCGGTCACCGTTGAGACGAAGACCGACCAGGAAGAACAGGCGATACGTTTATTGGACGAGTCATGGATTGATTTCATCGTCCTGGCCCGCTACATGCAGATTCTCTCGCCCTCGTTCGTGGCCCGCTATCCCAATCGGATCATCAACATCCACCACAGCTTTCTGCCGGCCTTCGCCGGCGCGAAGCCCTATCATCAGGCCTATCATCGGGGGGTGAAGATCATTGGCGCGACGAGCCATTATGTGACAGACATGCTGGACGAGGGGCCGATTATCGCGCAGGAGACAATGGCGGTGGATCATCGGGATACGGTGGACGATCTGGTCCGCAAGGGCCGGGATCTGGAGCGCGTCGTCCTGTCCCGCGCCGTGCGACACCATGTAGAAGACAAGATTTTAACGAGCCAGAATAAGACTGTAGTATTTGAATAAATATTGAAAAGTCGAAATAACAACAAATACAGACAACAACAAAAGTAGGGGAGGGGGTTCGGGTGCGGGTGATGGGCATACTTACCCGCGGTCGTAATAGGCCGGGACGTGTATGCCTGGAGATCGGCGATTGTTGTCTTTCAGAATCGATCAGGGTTCGGCCAGGGCACCCGCTTGGGCTTGAGCTTCGTCAGGAAGATAGCTCGCAGCCATCATGCGGACATAATGGGTGGGATCGGACTGGCTGAGGTGCTTGAGCACCTTTTCGAATGCCTCTCCCTGTTTTTCCGCGAACAACCGGACGGCAAGGAGTTTGACGATCGGTTTTTTGTCACGAACACATGGAGCAGCGGCGACCGTGACGCGGTTGTCGAGATCGAATCCGCAGGCCGCGACCAGCGCGTGGGCCTGGACGGGCCATGCATCGTCTGAGAGCAAATCCGCCAGGGCCGCGTGCAGCGCGTCGATGGGAATATCGCCGGCGACTGCCTTGGGAAGCCCCGCACTGGCAGAGGCCAGGATGGCTCCGACCTGCTCGGCCGCCAGCGCCCGGGCTCGGATGTCGGTCGATCGGGCCCGGCCGAGAATCGTTTCAAGACCTTCAGGCGAGAGATCCAACGCGCTGCGGACGGTCTTGACCGGACCGACCTGGATGGATCCCATCCCTGTTTTAAGTCTATCGTCTTCATAAATTGGATCGAAAACCGCGGTGATTTCGACGGGCACCGGTTCGGATATGGTTCGGAGCAGATGGTTGCGAATCGGGCCGACGTTGATGGACACAATCTTCTCGAAAGAATCGCCCGGCAGGAGCATCGGTCGTGTGTTTAAGAGCACCTGCACGGCTTCGCGATAGGTCTTGCCTTCCTTCCCGCCGACGCGCGCGCTGACGGCAACCAACGGCCTGGCCATCATCCCCTCGCCAAAGGTAATTGGAAAAGGGCCGATGTTTTCCAGCCGAAATATCACGTTCAGCGGGCCGATCGCTGGGGTTGGCTCGTTCTCGACTTTCACCGAAAATGTGAGGAAGTCCCTCGGTCTTTGGTGGTAATCGAAAACGTCGCGTTGGAATTTGTCCAGGGCGTCAGTGATTCGGGTGTTGGACGGGAGTTTGGGCGGCGTTTCGCCGTGGTCCTTCAGAAGCTGCGCGATCAGGTTGTAGGCGATTCCGGAATATTGCGTGGTGGCCGCCTTGTGCAGGGTAGTCATAGCCAATTTCTTCTCCCCTCGCTCTATCCGAGCTCGGGCGAGTTCATAGGCGGCGAGCTGATCGTGAGCAGCGAGCGGTTGGAGAATCTTGATCGCCTCGTCCGTTTGTGCATTGAGCCGCAAGGCATAGCCCAGGGCAACTTTCGCGAGAGAGCTCGGTTCGGGATCCTTCATGGCGAGTTCGGCGAACTGCATCGCCTTGTCCGGATTCGGCCGATGATAACAATGAAACCAGGCGATGCGAGCGGCTTCGTCGTAGCGTTTCTCGCTGATGACAATCTGCTCGCGCGTCGCATAGGCCTTGGCAACGAGATCGATTTGTGCGACACTCCCTTTTGGTTTGCCTAATTCATTCAAGGCATTCGCAAGCAACAAACGGGCGGTCTGGAGATTCGGGTTGATTTCAAGCGCCTTCTCGACGTTTCGTTTGGCGTGTTCATAGTTTCCAGAATTTGCGTAGGAAACGGCGAGCTTGTGCCAGAATTCGGCGGGAACAGGGCCGGTGTTGGCCCGAGCGTGGAGTTCAATGGCCCGATTGTACCATTCCTGGGCGCGTGCATGAAGCGAGAGTCGGTCCAGGAACTCAGCCAGATCCCATACTAAATTGGCCTGGCTCGGATTGATGCTGATCAATTGCAACGCCATCTCGACACGCTGAAGTGCCGGGTCAGTCTCGCCAAACATTTCATAGGCCAATTCGCGCGCGGCGACATTGGCAGGATTAAGACGCAGAGCGTGTTCCGATTCTCGAATGGCGAATCCGTTTTCTCGTCGTTCAAAGTAATGCCGAGCAAGCCAGGCCCGCAGTTCGCTTTCAAAGGGCGCGGGGAGATCTTTTCTAGCAAGTTGTTGCTTGACATAGGCGGCACGATCTTCGCTGGTCTGAAGATCACGCAGTTCAAGTTCAAAGTGTCGGATTCGAGCAGTGACATCGCCCGGAGTAAGCTGAATAAACTGGCCCAGGGCTCGCCGGGCGGCATCCTCCCGCCCGAGTCGGTGTTCCAGGTCATAGAGCCAGTAATAGGCTTCGGCACAATCGGGCGACAGGTCGATCGCCGCCTTGAGCAGGGCCATGATGTGGAGGGAGGCACTCCTTGGTTGTGAATGCCCGACAAGATGACCTTGATGCCGCGCAAGCTCGACCAGCCAATCGGAGGTTTCCGAATTGATCGGATCGGCGTCCGCAGGTGCCGGTTTCAGGCTGACCGGTCTATTGGCGACGGTCTCCGTGTCCGGCTTCGAGCGTGATTGTGCGGGGGGATCGATTTGTTTCGCTTGACCGATCAGCAAGAGAGGCAGGACCAAGGCGGGCATCATCATTGACGAATCTCCTATTATCAACCGGAATCATCCGGCGGGGCGGCCCTGTGATGCGTGAGTCTGTCACGCTCATTGCCTTATTACTACCACAATATCTTAGTTATTATCGGTACTATTGATATCTGTGGTTGAATTCCGCAGTTTTCCGTACTGGTCTTCCAGGTCGTCGAGGTCATGGTAGAGCTCTGCTCGACCCTGCAGGAAGGCAGCCGTTTCGGGTTGTCCGGTTCTGCGGCAGGCTTCGGCGAGCAGGGCGTGGACCAGCGCGGCCTTGGGCGAGTCGAGCAACTCCGCCCGACGCAGTTTCCAGGAGAGGTTGGCAGTTGCGCCGGCGTAGTCTGCCCGTGCGATGCGGCAGCGCAGTTCTATCGGGAGAAAAAGGAGTTGTTCCGATAGATTGAGAACCGGATCATCGAGGGAGATGGGTTCAATCGCTCGGAGGGCGGAAGCGGTATCTCCGAGAAACAGTCGACAGTCGGCCAGGAGAATCCGACAGGTCCGACCGATACCCTTGTGAAGCCCCTTGTGGAGCGACAGGACGCCTTCACAAAGTTCGGCCGCGGCCGGGTAGCATTGGCGACCATGGGCGACGACGGCGAGATTGTGGCAGGCCAGCAACAACCCATTCCTGAAGAGGCTGAAATGTTGTATGGCACCGCGCAGTCGCTCTTCGGCCAAATCGAGTCGGCCCGAGGCAATAAACGCCGAGGCCTGGTTTGAAACGCGTGCCTGCCGGATGCTGAAGAACATCAGGGTGATCCAGGCTAACCCCGCGAAAGATGCGGATCCCCAGAATACCCGTCGATACATCTCGGACTCCACGCTCATCCAGGCGGCAAAAACACTTAGACTGATGACGATAAGTATGGTCGCTCGCGTAAGAGTCGTAATCAGAAACCGGCGCCGAAGCAGGGTGACGAGTTCGCACGCTTCTCGATAGGTCATAAGCGATGCTCCGTCGCCGGATAGGCCTTGGAGACTGCTTCCAGGCAATTGTATTCACTGACCAGTCTGGCAGCCGGAATCAGGGCGGTTGCGTCCAGCCAGAGTCTGGATGCCTCGTCAGGCCGGTCGAGCTGGTGCAGGGCTGCGGAAAAAAGGGCGTATCCATAACCCGCGCGTGTTGAGAGATAGCGTCGGAAGAGTTCGTGACGCTCCTGCAAATCCTTCACGGCGTTGTCGAAGTGGCCCATGAAGACCTGCTGATAGAGACGGATCAGATCATGAACCGCGCGGAGGGCGAGCGGCATGGGGACTTTCTCCAGACGATCAAGCATCCGAACCCCGTCGGTCAGCTCCTCGTTCCGAAGTTTTGCCGAGGTGAGCGCGAGTTGGGCCTGCTGAAGCTGGTAGCCGTCACCGATTCGATCCAGAAGCAGTTTTTCATATATGTGTGTTGCGGACTCATAAAGACCAGACTGTTCCGCGAGATCAGCCATCAGTACAAATACCTGACATCGATCACTGGCGGATCGGATGGGCCGATCCATCAGACCCTCGAGCGATTGTTCTACCTTTGACCAGTCGAGCAACCGGGCGTGATCCCAAGCCTCCGAAATCGCCCGCCGATGTTGAAATTCACGGCGAACCGCGATCCAGCGAACAATCAGCATGCTGAGGACGACCCCCCAGGGCAACGTGAAGAGGATCCACTGTGGGATGCCCGATCCATCGCCCTGGAAGGTGGGCACGAGAAAGGCCCCGATTGCAAGCCCCATCAGGCCATACCACCCCATCACCCCATTCCGGCGAGGCTCAGTGGCCTCAAATCGGTGATCTATCAATTGTGCATCCATTTCAAACACGGCGATATCATAGCATAATTCACACCCGGTATCCGGGTACCGAGATTCGGAAGGCGCGAAGTGGATGAAAAGCAGATGTCGCAGGTTCGGAATCTGCGACACACACCGGTTGGAAATCGGTGCCACAACGTGGCCGTAGGTTGCAACCCAGGGGATCGGCATGCTTACCCGACCTAAAAGGCCGGGTCGCGTAAGCATGGCACCCGAGAAATTTTCGCGATCCGCGATGATTCTCACCATGAGTAATACAGGAATAGGAAACCGGTGATTGTCAGATGAAATCGACTGTTTATTACGAGCGAGATGTCGATACGTCCTTGCTACACGCGCGGACGATCGCGGTGTTGGGCTATGGCAGCCAGGGCCAGGCCCACGCCCAAAACCTGAGAGACTCGGGTTATTCGGTTCTTGTTGCCCAGCGATCGGGCGGACCCAACCACGCCCTCGCACTCGAGCATGGATTTGATCCGCTCTCGATCGAGGAGGCGACGCGCCGGGCGGACTTGTTGATTTACGCCCTGCCCGACGAAGCCATGGGCGGCATCCACGCGCAAGAGATCGCACCCTTTCTGCGCAAGGGTCAGGCGCTTGGATTCATTCATGGGTTCGCCATTCGTTTTGGACAAGTCGTCCCGCCGGATGATGTGGACGTCATCATGATCGCCCCGAAAGGCCCTGGCTCACTGGTTCGCACGGCATACCAACGTGGCGGAGGGTTGACGTGCATTCTCGCGGTGCACCGGGACGCGAGTGGAGAGGCCCAGTCCATCGCACTTGCCTGGGGCGCGGGCATCGGCGGCGGCAAAGGCGGCATGATCGAGACCAGCTTCGCGATCGAGTGCGAGGCCGACCTCTTCGGCGAGCAGACAGTTCTATGCGGCGGCGTGATCGAACTGATGAAGGCGGCATTCGAGATTCTCGTCGAGGCGGGCTTCCCCGAAGAAGTGGCCTATTTCGAGTGTATCCACGAAGTCAAGCAAGTGGTTGATTTGCAATACGCAGCCGGTCTATCCGGTATGCGACGACGGATTTCCAACACCGCTTCCTACGGCGGACTGACTCGCGGCCCTCGGTTGGTGACGGATGAGACACGCCGAGAGATGCACGCGATCCTCGACGAGATCCGCTCCGGACGATTTGCCGATGAGTGGATAGAGGCGTGTCGGGCAGGCAAAATCCAGTCCGGCCGTGGCCGGCTGGCCGTACTCGAATCCGCCGAGACGGAGCACCGAAGCGAGCCTGCGGGGAGGGCCGTTCGCGCGCTGACCGCTGGAGCGGTGCCCAAACCCCGATCCGGCCCATCGACGGCTTGATGCCGCCTTGCATTCCACGGGTGTGTGAAATATCATCGCCTTATCTGCCATCGGGGACGTAGCTCAGTTGGGAGAGCGTCGCGTTCGCAATGCGAAGGTCGAGGGTTCGAACCCCTTCGTCTCCATTTCTGCAAGTCACGCCGAATGCTGGATTTAGAGTACCGATCCGAATGAGATCGAGTGGCTCGAAAGCTTACGGAAAGGAGTAGTACTACTCCTTTTCAAAAAGCGGTCCTTCTGGCTTTTCCGTGGGTACGATACTCACTGAATGATCGTTTCGCCCCGCAGGGGCTGGGGAGGCGAGCATGCCGGGAACCTTCACGCGGTTACTCTATCACATCATTTTCAGCACCCAGCGCCGCGCCAATTTGATCGCGGCCGAACTGCAACCGCGCCTAAACGAGTACCTGGGCGGAACCATCCGCAGCGAGCGCGGCATCTCGCACGAGATCGACGGCGTCGCGGATCATGTCCATCTCCTGATTCAGTGGCGAACCGATGTGGCGCTGTCGACGCGCATGCGCCGGCTGAAGGCGAACTCCTCACGCTTTCCTCCACGCGGAGTTTCCGACGATGGGCGCGTTCGCCTGGCAGGAAGGGTACGCGGCGTTCACCGTGAGCCCGTCGCAATTTGAGACCGTGCGACAATACATCCGCAATCAGGCGGTGCATCATCATCAACGCGGATTCGTCGAGGAATTGAAAGTACTGCTGGACGCGCATGGGATTGAATACGACGAACGCTATTTGCAGGACTGAGCACAGTGTCCCCCGCTCCTACGAGGCGGAGAGATGTTGGGAGCCCACTCGTTTCCACGGGTTCCGCTGCGCTCCATCCGTGGCCATGCGCCCGCGCCCCTACGGGGCGGCGGCGACGAGTCCGAGGGCCGCCAGGTTGGCATTGGCGTAGGTGACGAAGTTCAGTCGCCCAGTGTCGAATTGGGCATCCGGCCCGGGGATGTAGTCAGCCATCGGGGAGACTCCTTTGCATTACGGGGCGCGGCTATCGCCCCTCTGATTCTTGGCGTATGATCGAATGGATGAAGCTTCCGAACGGCCAACATGCGATCGTCGACGATGCCAAGCTTCTGGACTATGTGCTGAACCCGGCCCATCCCGTAGGCCGGCATCATGCTGTGTTGTTTCAGAAACTGGTTGGCATTACCCGCGATCACTACCTCATCCTGAAGAACGCCCTTCTGGAGGGCGCCAGGGATCAGGAGGTTCAGCCGGGACAGCCGAGCCAATATGGCCGAAAATACGAAATGCGCCTACAATTGGACGGACCCAAAGGGACTAAGGTCGTGTTGGCGATCTGGCTGATTGAGGCGGGCGACGACCGCCCTCGGCTCGTCACCTGCTATGTGGAGTAGAACATGCCGACGGAACACGAAGTAGTCGCGCTCACGCAGGATCGCCCCGAAGACGGTTTGCGCGTCGGTGACGTCGGGGCCATCGTCCACTGCTACCGCGACAAGGAAGTCTATGAGATCGAGTTCATCGACGAGCACGGACGCACCAAATGCGTGACGAGCGTCCCGGCCTCGCAGATCATGAAACTCAACTTCCTGTCGCTTTCAGCCTGATTC
>CAYXGR010000067.1:4606-11516 GCA_964464525.1 uncultured Planctomycetaceae bacterium | reverse complement strand
GGGAGGGATTCGAACCCCCGGAGCCTTTCGACTCAGCGGTTTTCAAGACCGCCGCCTTAAACCACTCGGCCACCTCTCCAAAGGGTACTGAGCACAACATTGAACTAAACGACTTCCCGAGATAGACGATCTTGAGTGTTCAATCTGATCACATCACAGGAGGTCCAAGCCATTGGGCGACCCCGCTGGCACGTCCGTACCAACCGCATACAGATCACCGGCATTCAAAGGACACCGGACGACCCTTATTGCAACATCGACGACTACAGCAGGCGAAGGTACTTCAGAAATGTTCAGGATGCAATAGAGGCCAATCTTGCTACGCAGTCTCACAGCCCTACCGATGGGGCGGGCTGCGCTGATTGCCAAAACCAAAGTTTGGAAGGCCTCTGCCTGTTGTAGAAAACAACCTATCAGACTCCTCGGCTACGGAAGTCTGTTGAAGAGAATGTAGTTGAATCCGTCCGAGATCAGATCCATGGGAAAACCCAGCGTATCGGTGACTAGGTTGATCATGATCCCGAACGGTATCCAGACCGCGGGCACGGTATAAAAAAGGAGAAAGAGGCCGCCGATCGCCAGCATGGCGTATTGCCGGAGGAGACGCTGCGTCTCGTAGCTGAAGCGATGTTCAATAATGCCGTATCCATCGAGCGGCGGGATGGGGAGCAAATTGAAGAGCGTCGCGAAAAAGTTGAGGTAGGCCATCGCCCCCAGGAAATAGACCCAGTCGGGTTGCGATTCGGCTCGACCGTCCACCAGACCGAGTGCCGGATGCAGCGGCAGGGCAAAGAGCAGATACAACAGAAAGTTGCTCGCCGGACCTGCCGCGTAGACGTAGCGCCGCCATTGCTCGGATTTGAGCAGCGACCAGTCAATCCGCACCGCCCCACCGGGCAGCGGGAAGCCGCCCATCATCAGGATGATGGCGGGCAACGCGATGCTGAAGATCGGATCGATAAACCGCGTGGGATCGAGCGTCAGATAGCCCTTGTCGCGGACCGACTTGTCGCCGCCGAAGTAGGCGACCAGGGCGTGGCAGAATTCGTGGATACAGACGGAGAGGATCCAAGCCAACAGGGCGGCGACGGAGAGCGGCGTGAGTTTCATCTCGATCCTTCCATGCCCGGGGGGGCCGATTACCGAATCCCGAATTACGGTCCGGGAATTGTAATGGCTTTCTCGCTGGAAAGGGGCGGTTTCCAGATGCAAGCAGCCCGTTCACAATTACCGGTCGCCGACGTTGGGTCGATTGCTCGGACAGCGATTGAATCGTATGTTTCGCATGGCGGACGGTGATCCCGGGGCGGCCCCCCGGGTACGACCGATCTCGCGAATCTCATCGGGCATGATCCGCCCGAGCCTCCACACAAGAGAGACGGGTAGTAGGAGTATCTCCCGCCGACGCAACGGCGTCTGTTCGATCGCCGGGGGATTGGAACCAGACGTTTCATTGATCGAGGGACAGACATGAGCAAGCAGTTCAATCGCATGATCCTATTGACCGCGGTGATCGTGCTGATCGACATCAGCCGCGCCGCCAGCGCCGATGTGTCGTTCTTTCTACAGCCAGAGGGAACGGGCCAGGACGGCGAGGCTCAATACCTGAACACGATCGCCACGAATCATCACCTGGGCACGTATGAACTGATCGACTTCGACGATCTCGGCGTGTTTCCTCTCGACAGCGAGGTTCATGAGTTGGAGGTGGACGCGGTGGATCTGCGTCTCGGGGCGAGCCTCGCGTCCAGTATCCTCGCCGGCAACGGTCACACCGGTCCCTATATCTTCAATCCGAACGGTTTTTACATCTGGGAGGGGAAGGCCTTCATGAGCACGCTGGTCATGGGCGACCAGGCGACGCTGGAGTTCGATTCCGACGACGATCGGGCCGGAGCGGTCGGGTTCTGGATATTCGACGATCAGCGCTCGCTGGATTCGGTGTATCGAATCGACGTGATGGAACGCTGCGGGCAGCAGGCCACGACGATCCTGGCCAATGACATGCCCCCCAACATAGAAGGCGTCTATGAAATCGAGGGGTTCGTGGGGATCATCTCCGACGTGGGGATTCGCCGGATCGTCGTCACGTCGCTCGATCCGTGGTCGCTCCTACCGCAATCCGACATCTTCGAGATCGACACGCTGACGATCGGCCGGCTACACGGGCAGAATGCGTGCGACAGGGATGATTCCAACGACTCGAGCGAAGATTCCGACAAGAAAGACGATAGCGCGGACAACAACGACGACAGCAAAGATAGTAGTGACGACGGCAGTGACAATGACAAGAAAGACGACAGCAAGGATTGAGGGTTAAGCTGAACGACGGGTGACGGGTGCCCCATCCTTTCTCAAAAGAAAGGGTGGGGAACGGCAAAACCCGGCAAGGTCAGATTCTTCACACTTCACAGAACAAAGAATGAAGCACCCGTTCCCAATTTCTATTCGCTATTCATCTAATTGTGCGACCGTTTCGTCGCCGGGAATCTGCTCGCGGCTGGAGACCAGGAAGATCTCGACCCGGCGGTTGGCCTCGGCACCACCCCGTTGGGGATTCGGCACGCGCGGTCGGAACTCACCATAGCCCATGACTCCGAGTCGATCGTTCGGAACGCCGCTCCGCGCCAGAACATCCTTCACCGAAATCGCACGATGAACCGAAAGGTGCCAGTTGGTCGGGTGCTTGCGGCCGGTGTTGGGGCCGATGCGGAGATTGTCCGTGTGGCCGACGACGACGATCTCGAAGGCCTGTGCGGCGGCCGAGCGGACGATCTCGGCAAACGACTGTAACGAGGTTCGCGCATTCGAACGCACCTCGTCGCTGCCCTTGGCGAAGGTGAGGTCGCTCTTCCATCGGACGGCGCCGCGATGGGCGTCGTATTCGACCTCGTCGGGAAACCGACCGGCAAATTCCTTGAGGACACGATCCAGCTCTGCAGGGAGCTTGACCTCGACGACGCGGATGTCGCCGACGGGTGTCTTCGACAGATCCTCGAGGTCACCCTTGAGGCGGGCGATGTACTCGTCCTGATGGGCACGTTCCTGCTTGAGGGTGTCGGCCAGGGCAGTCTTGGTTTCCAACTGATCGCGCATACTGTTGTTCTGGGACTCGAGAGAAATGACCCGGTTGCGCTCGTCGGCCAGATCGCGCTCCAATTCGTCGGAGCGAACCTTGGCCTTGTTCGCGGCGAACTTCTCACGCAAGAACTCATCGCGAGAGACGCAACCACTGGTCGACAACCAAACGACGCCGGCCAAGCTTAATAGTGAAATCTTTCGGAAGGTGCTCATCCTAAGCCTCCTTTGTAAGGAATGGGATGTTGATTTTCATTTTCGCGGATGTACGTGACCGCGCGCCTTATATGCGGGGCATTATGTTCGTTCAGCCGCTGCGTATCAACCGTGAAGTGATAAAAAAGATTGGGCATTCGCCAAGTCATTTCAATATCACAGATGAATCGATGCCACGCGCGAGCGAATAAACTTGTCGTCATTATTCATTCAACGCTCGAGCGGGGTTGTGAGTTCTTGTGTATCGAAAATAATTTCACAGGATGGGGATCGAAATGGGATTCTCGATCCAGCGAGATTAACGGTTTTGATGGGTGGCATGGTCAATTGTGACTCGCTTGCTCCAGCAAGCGAGTCACACTTGACCATAAGATGCCACTCCCAACGTGTTGGTACTTCGAAACACCACTGCCATCCGGGACCAACTGATGGGGCTGATGACCCATCCTACCCGCTATTCCGCCGTGTCCAGTACCGCCATGAAGGCCGATTGCGGGATCGTCACGTTGGCGATCAGCTTCATCCGCTTCTTGCCCTTCTTCTGCTTCTCAAGCAACTTACGCTTCCGCGACACGTCGCCGCCGTAACACTTCGCCGTCACGTCTTTCCGCAGGGCCTTGATCGTCTCCCGGGCGATCACCCGGTTGCCGATCGCCGCCTGAATCGGTACATCGAAAAGGTGCCGGTCGATCTCCTTCCGAAGACGCTGGATCAGCCGCCGACCACGATACTCCGCCCGTGACCGATGGACGATCACGGCCAGCGCATCGACCGCCACGCTGTTGACGAGGATATTGAGCTTCACCAGATCGTCGGGACGAAAGCCGATCAACTCGTAGTCCATCGTGGCATAGCCGCTGGTGACGCTCTTGAGTCGGTCGAAGTAGTCGTAGATGACCTCCGCCAGGGGAAAGGCGTAGGTGAGCACCGCCCGTTCGGGTGAGAGATAATCAGTTCGTTTGTACTGGCCTCGGCGGTTTTCGCTAAGCTGCATCACGTTCCCGATGAAGCGGCTCGGGGTGATGATCTCGGCCTTGACATAGGGCTCGCGGATCTCCTCGATCCCATCGGCGTCCGGTAGATCGGCGGGCGACTCGATCAGACGCGTTTCACCCTCCTTGAATACGATTTCGAAGCCCACCGTCGGGGCCGTCTGGAGCACGTCGATTTCGCTCTCACGCTCCAGACGCTCCTGGATGATCTTCATGTGGAGCAGGCCCAGGAAGCCGCATCGGAAACCCATCCCCAACGCAGCGCTGCTGACCGGCGAGAAGTTGAAACTGGAATCGTTGAGCCAGAGCTCCTCCATCGACCGCCGCAGCTCCGAGCTGGTCGTACCGGGCCCGGGATAAAAATCGCAGAACACCATTTGTTGAGGGGCACAGTAACCGGGGAGCATTGTCTCGCAGGGACGGTTGTCGAGTGTGACGGTATCGCCAATGTGGACGTCGTGAATCGTCTTGATGCCGGCGAAGAGATAGCCGACGGCGCCGGTCGTCAGCTCCAGCCGACTGGTGATCTTCGGTGAAAAGACTCCCAGGTCGCTGGCCTGATAGGTTTGCCCCTTCGCCATCAGCCGGATTTTTTCTCCCTTGCGGATGACACCATCGAGCACGCGGAGGTGGCAGACCACACCCCGATGCACATCGATCTTGGCGTCATAGATCAGGGCCTTGAGCGGAGCATCGGGGTCGCCGACGGGGACCGGGATGCGTTCGACCAGGGCCGCGAGCAGGTCGTCGATCCCCTCGCCAGTCTTGGCAGAAACAAAGACGGCCCCCTCGGCGGGGGTGCCGAGAACCTGCTCCATCTCGAGCGCGATGTCCTCCGGGCGGGCAGCAGGGAGGTCGATCTTGTTGATGACAGGGATGATCTCCAGGTCGGCCTCAAGCGCCTTGTAGGCGTTGGCCAACGTCTGTGCCTCGATGCCTTGGGCGGCATCGACCAGCAACAGGACCCCTTCGCAGGCAGCCAGGGCACGGCTGACTTCGTAGTGAAAATCAACGTGGCCGGGCGTGTCGATCAGATTCAGTGTATAGACGCCCGGATCGAATTTGGGTGAAACGTCTTCCTTCGTGCTGGGATAGTCGTATTGGAGGGTGCAGCGATTGGCCTTGATGGTGATGCCCATCTCGCGTTCGAGATCCATGTCGTCGAGGATCTGGTTGCGGAATTCGCGTTGGGTGATCGCCCCGCAGCGCAGGAGGAGGCGATCGGCAAGGGTGCTCTTGCCGTGATCGATGTGGGCGATGATGGAAAAGTTTCGAATCCGTCGCATATCCATCCGCGAATTGTAGCGGATTCTCGCCCGACGTGTTCCAGCACGGGCACCCCATCCTCTCGTAATAGAAAGGGTGGCACTTTAGAGAGGGTGGCACTGTCAAGCCACGATCCCCAAGGATCGTGGCTTGGCAGTGGCGAGCCAACTTATGCCCAACCGCCAGTCCCAACCCATCTGTAACAGATCGCACACGACACGACGAACAAGTCCCTTCCGGACCCTCATGACCCTGCCGCTCGGCCCGGCACACGCGGCCGCCGATTTTGCGGTATGATCCTGCTCTGATGCTCCCTGAAAAAAACACCATCCTGGTGGGGATCGACGAGGCGGGATATGGGCCGATCCTCGGCCCCCTGGTCCTCTCCGCCGCGGCCTTCGAGTTGTCGCCGGAACTTGCCGACGCCTGCCTCTGGAACGTGCTCCGCAAGAGTATCCGCCAGTCCGCCGACAGCCGGGATCCCCGCATCGCCATCCTCGACAGCAAAAAGCTGCACAAGTCCAAGGACGGCATCGGCCGGCTGGAGCGCTCCGTCCTGTCCGTCACTTCGGCGGCGCGGGGGATGCCCAAAGACCTTCGAACCTTCCTCGGCATGCTCCGCCCCGACGTTCTTACCCAGTTCGATGCATATCCCTGGTATGCCGGGGCAAACCCGACTCTTCCGATCGCCGCCGATGTTGGGGGGGTTCGAATCGCGGCCCAGGCACTGCGGCGCGATCTTGATGATCAATCCATCCGGCTTGCAGGTTGCTGGTCGGAGATTTTGCTCGAAGGTCATTACAACCGTCTCGTTGAGCAGGCGCGCAACAAGGCCATCGTGCTACTGGGCCTCGTCCTCCGGTTGATCCAACGCATTGCCGATGCCTATCCGAACCATTCACTGAGAATTCTGATCGATAAGCAGGGGGCCCGATCCCACTACGGCCCGCACCTGATGAGGGCCTTCGACGATTACCGCCTGAAAATCGTGGATGAAACCGACGCCCTGAGTGCATACGAACTCGTACGGGGGCCGACTCGATGGGAGGTGTCATTCAGCCGCTCCGGCGACGCCCATCACCTGCCGATCGCCCTGGCCAGCCTATACAGCAAGTATCAACGCGAGCTGCTGATGCACTGCTTCAATCGGTACTGGTCACAGCAGGCACCCGATGTGAAACCGACGGCGGGCTATTATCAGGACGGGATGCGATTCCTGAATCAAATCCAGCCGCACCTGCCAAGGCTGGACATCGATCGCGCCACATTGGTCAGATCGCGCTGATGAACAACTCGCACCCTGGTCCGCTTTTCTCACAAGATACTGGGTTCACAGCCGCGACTATCAGAGTCGCGAC
>CAYXGR010000067.1:0-4506 GCA_964464525.1 uncultured Planctomycetaceae bacterium | reverse complement strand
CGCGACCGTAAGGGAGCGGTCATCGCCCACCCTCGTAGAACGATTCCAGACCATCGGGATGATGACACGCTGCCGATGGAATGACGACTGCACGATCGCTGTGATTCGATACCCACCGCTCCCTTACGGTCGCGGCTCTGATCAATCGGTGAGAAATGCGTCCTAGATCCCTGTTTACCTGTCTCGTTTTGATGTTCGTGCCGGCGATCCTGCCCGGTGCCTGCACGCCCGCTGAACGGTCCGATGCCGACTCCGTCGACGTGGTATTCGGCGGACCGGGCTTCGCCCCGGGCGAATTCAGTTATCCCCGGGCCATCGCCGTTTCGCCGGTCGATGGCTGCGTTTATGTGGTCGACAAGAGCGTGCCCGCCCGTGTACAACGGTTCAGCCGCAAAGGGGAATTCGAGATTCTCTGGCACATGCCCGAATCCAAAAACGGCAAACCCACCGGTCTCACCGTCGATCGCCACAACCGCATCTGGGTGCCCGACACCCACTATGCCCGCATAATCTGCTATGACCGGGACGGCCACGAACTGTTCCGCTTCGGTTCCTACGGCCGGGGGCCGGGGCAATTCATCTTTCCCACGGCGGTGGTGCTCGATCGCGACGAAAATATATACGTATGTGAATACGGCGGCAATGACCGCATCAGCAAGTTTTCGCCCGATCGCCGATTCCTGTTCAGCTTCGCCGACAAAGACGCGGGAGCGGGCTGGACCGATCGGCCCCAATCCATCCTGATCGATGATCGGGATGTGTTGTGGGTGTCCGACTGCTGCAACCATCGGATTTGCCAATACGATCGAGATGGAAAGTTGCTCTCCGCCTTCCCGATCGGCGGAACCAAGCCGGGCACCATCGGCTATCCCTACGGCATCGCGTTTGACGAAGACGGCCGGTTGCTTGTCGCCGATCGGGGCAACAACCGGATCGTACGCTTCGACGAGCAAGGCAAAGCCCTCGCCACATGGGGCGCCGCCGGTCGAAAACCGGGCGATCTGCTTCAGCCCTGGGGTGTCGCCGTCGGCCCCGCGGGCCAGATCTATTGCCTCGACTCCTGGAACCATCGAGTTCAGATCATTGATTGGTGACGATGTCGGCCATGCCACTCAATCTCGCACCGGTTGGAAACCGGTGCCACAGCAAACCGACATCCAGTTTCGCTATTCGCCATTCGCTATTCATCATTCTCTTCCCCCACGCTGCATAATGCATACAATAGCCATGGAGAGGCGCCGCCATGGATACCATCTTTTCGCTCGATCGTTTTGACCGGCCTTGGTGCCTGTGGATCGCGCTGGTGGCGGTTCTGCTCTGGTGGTTCTCGCGCCGCTCACTCGCCGGGCTGGGGCCTATCCGCGGCAAGCTCTGCATGGCTGCCCGCGCCCTCGTCATCGTCCTGCTCGTCCTCGCACTCGCCGGCACCCACAAGATCCTCAAAAACGATGACCTCAACGTCATGTTCCTCTTCGACGTCTCCAAGTCCGTCCCCGAGGACATCCGTCGCCAGGCCGAGCAGTTCGTCATGAACGCCTGCTCTGAAATGAAACCCGATGATCGCGCCGCCCTGCTCACCTTCGACGGTCTGACGAATATTCAGCAACTCCCCACGCGCCCTGGTCTCGAAGGCGGTATCCACACGCCGCCCCCGTTCCCCGATGGACAAAAGCCCGATCAGACCAATCTGGAACAAGGCGTGCGAATGGCCATCGCCTGCGCCCGGGACGACCTCAACAACCGCGTTGTCATCCTCTCCGACGGCAACCAGAACGTCGGGGATGTATTGGAAGAAGCCAAGTCCGCCTTCGCCAACGACATCACCATCGACGTCTTTCCCCTGCGCGTCGAGCACGGGGCCGAGGTCGTGCTGGAGCAGCTTCGCGCTCCGCCCTACGCCAACCTGCACGAAAACATTCCACTCCGGCTGATCCTTAAGAGTGATCGCCCCACATCCGGTGAGATTCTGATCTACCAGCGTGTCGGCCCCGACGAGCATCAGGTCGACATCAACACCGACGCGGACAAGGCAGGCGTACGTGTTCAGCTTCGGCCGGGCAGGAATCCATTTACAGTGCAATTGCCCATCACCACCCAGCGTGCCCACGAATTCCGCGCCGAGTTCATCCCAGACGACCGCACTGCCGACGTCATCACCGAAAATAATGTCGCCCGTGCATTCACCAACGTCGAAGGCCCCCAGACAGTCCTGTTTATCGGCGGCGAGACCGACCGATCCGACGATGCACTGCTCGTCGAGGCGCTGGGCAAGGAGGAGATCCGCGTCGACTGGGTCACCGCCGAGTCGGTCGACCTCAGCCCCTCAGTCCTGCAGGACTATGCGTCGGTCATCCTCTCGAACGTCGGCGCGGACTATTTCAGCGGCCGACAGCAACAGGCCCTGGCGTCCTACGTCCGCGACCTCGGCGGCGGTCTCATCATGGTCGGCGGCGACGACAGTTTCGGCGCCGGCGGCTGGCAGGGCTCGGTGGTCGAGGAGGTGATGCCCGTCAAGTTCGACGTGGACGCCGTCCGGCAGATTCCCCGCGGGGCGTTGGCCATCGTGATGCACTCCTGCGAGATGCCACAGGGAAACAAGTGGGGTATCGAGACCGCCGTGGCCGCGCTGAAGACCGTCAGCCGGCTCGACTACTTCGGCATCGTTGGCTGGGGCATGAATGGATTCCACTGGGAGGTCAAAATGCAGGTCGCCTCCAACAAGGATGCGATCACCCAGATGATCCGCAATATGCAGAACTCGGACATGTTCGACTTCCAGACACCCATGAATATGGCCTACAAGGCCCTGATGAACTGCAAAGACGCCGCCCAGCGCCACATGATCATCATCTCCGACGGCGATCCCCAGCACCCCGGCTACGGCCTGCTCAACAAGATGCGTGGCAACAAGGTCACCTGTTCGACCGTGTCCGTCTTCCCGCACAGCGGCCGGGAGATCGGCACCATGAAGGACATCGCCAAGCGGACACGCGGCCGATATTACCATCTCGGTAAGCCCGGCGATCAAAACAGACTTCCGAAGATATTTACCAAGGAGGCCAAGGTCGTCCGCCGGCCGCTCATCCGCGACGAACTCTTCACACCCAAGCTTCGGCCCAATCTTTCAGACATCATGATCGGCATCGACGGCCCCTTCCCCCAGCTCAAGGGCTATGTCGTCACCACGCCGCGCAAGGTCTCCGACGTCGAGATGCCGCTGGTCACCAAGCGCGGCGATCCCCTCCTGGCCCACTGGCTCTGTGGGTTCGGGCGCACCGTCGCCTTCACCAGCGGGCGATGGAAGCACTGGGGCGACGACTGGGCCGGCTGGGCGAGTTTCAGCAAACTATGGGCACAAGCCGTCCGATGGTCCATGCAGCAGGGAACCGCCGCCGACTACGACGTCACGACGATGGTCGACGGCGACGAGGGCCACTTGATCATCGAGAGCATGGATGACACCGAGGGCACAGCCAACTACCGCCCGTTTCTCGGTCGCCTGATCAGCCCCGACGGCACCGCGAAAAATCTGTCCCTGTCGCAAACCGGACCCGGTCGCTTCGAAGCCCGGTTCCCGGTCACCCAGAAGGGAACCTATCTGATCAATGTTCAGGCACCCGGGAGCAAGAAGCAGAAGGCCGCCATCATCCGCACCGGCGTCACGCAGGCCTATTCTCCGGAATACAAGGATCTCACCGTCAACGAGGCCTTGCTCACTCAACTCGCGCAGGCCGCCCGCGGTCGAGTCATAACGCCCAGTGCCACCGGCGAGACCGTCTTCGCCCACAACCTCCCCAAGACCATCGCCCGAACCCCCATCTGGGACACACTCTTCAAACTAGCCATCATCGCATTCCTGCTCGACGTAGCCTTTCGCCGCATCGCCATAGACCCGATCAAGGCCCTGGCCTTCACCCGCGGCTACATCGCTGGCCTCGCCGGTCGATTCGGCGCAGGCAAGCGCGCCGAGGCCACGCTCACCGACCTGCGAAGCGTCCGCGAACGCGTCCGAGGCGAGCGCACCGCCGAGGGGGATGCGTCAGGATTAAAGCTGTCCCCCCCGCGTGCCCGAGCGGCAGAACCCCCGGCCGCAGGCCCCAGCGCCGGCGCCAAGTTCGACGCCGGCGACACCGTCAAGAAACCGGTAAAAAACCTCGCCGAGGCCATGGGCGGTCACCAGGCCGAGCCGCCGCCCAAAGGTGCGCCGAAGAAAAAGGACGACACTCCGCAGGAGTCGACGACCGCGCGGTTGCTGAAGGCGAAGCGTAGGGCGAAAGAACAGCAGGAAGAGAACGAATAGTATTCAGAGATAATGAGTACCGGATGCGTTTTATCCTCGTGTTTCCGGAGAATCACACAGCTGTAGAGCAGGATCACATGCCTCGCTTTTGCCCCGAAGGGGTGCAACATGTCAGCCCAGGGCAGAGCGAAGCGCCGCCCTGGGTCAACAGCCCCTCCAGACACTCAGCCCTGAAAGGGCGGTACAACCCGCGCATTTTATAAGGA
>CAYXGR010000066.1:0-11630 GCA_964464525.1 uncultured Planctomycetaceae bacterium | reverse complement strand
GCGGCGACACGAAGCCGGGTGACGGGGAAAAACAAAACGCGGCCGAAGACGAGTCTTCTGTCGCCCGATCCGAACCACAGAATTAGGCGTCCATCCTGACACGTCTGTGGCGACTGTGGCACCGGTTTCCAACCGGTGTGTATCCAATCCTGTGGCACCGGTTTCCAACCGGTGTGTATCCAATCCTGTGGCACCGGTTTCCAACCGGTGTGTATCGCGGGTTTCAAATCTGCGACACAGGTTACAAGTTGTACTCTGATTACAGGAGCCGCCAACATGTGGGAACTGCTTGCCGCGCCCTTCGCAGCCTGTGTCGTCCTGACCGGCATCCACTGCTATCTCGGCATTCACGTCGTCATGCGGGAGGTGATTTTCGTCGATCTGGCGCTTGCCCAGATCGCCGCATTGGGCGCCGCCGCGGGCACCCTGTTCGGTTTTCAACCCCAGACTCCCCAGGCCTATGCCTGTTCCCTGGGATTCACATTTTTCGGCGCGGCCGTCTTCGCCGTTGGTCGATTTCGAGATCGCCGTGTTCCCCAGGAGGCCATCATCGGAATCGTCTATGCGGTCAGCAGTGCCGTGGCGATTCTGATCCTCTCCAAAATTGCCATCGACCGGGATGAAATCGAGAACATGCTCGTCGGCCGGCTCTTGTTCGTCGATTGGCCGGAGGTGGCCAAGACGCTTTTGATCTATGCCGCCGTCGGCGGGATCCACTTCGCACTGCGCCGCCGATTTTTCGCCATCTCCAGCTCCGTGGAAAAGGCCCGCCGGCAGGGCTTGAACGTTACCCTGTGGGATCTTGTCTTCTATATGACCTTCGGACTCGTCGTGACCAGCTCCGTACAGATGGCCGGTGTCCTGTTGGTTTTCAGCTTTCTCGTCGTGCCCGCCGTCTGCGCGATGATGTTCTTTCAATCCATCAGCAGCCGACTGCTGGCCGGATGGGGCTTCGGGCTGTTGAGCAGCGTCGTCGGTCTCTGGGCCAGCGCACAATGGGATCTCCCAACCGGGGCCTCCGTCGTCGCCGCGTTTGGTGTGTTGTTAATCAGTTGTGCGATCGCATATCAGGTAAAGAATATCATGCGCCGGGTATCCGTTACAGCCGCGTCGGATCGTACAGATACTCGGTCATAGGCGAATCGTCGCTTCAACTGTGCAGGGTGAAGCAGTTTCAGCCTCGGCGGATTCGTCGCCTGCTCCGGCGCCGCATCATCCAAAGCCCCAGCGGCACCAGCATCATCCCGCCGCCCATCGCACCGCACGAATCCAGCAACATCCGCAGCGCCGCGATCAGCATCGGATCAAAATCGGGCGGGCCCGGCTTGACGGGAAAGTCCGGTTCGAACGGAATCCCGAATCCACCGCAGTCGTTGAAATCCGCCATCTCCTCCGCATCGAAGAACTCGGCCTTCCCCGCCATCGTCGGTTGATCCCGATCGGTAATGTTCACCGTCTGCAGGCCCAGCGGCGACAGGGCGAATACCCGATCACCCAATACGCCTACGCGGTTTACCTTCCCCGCGTGCTCAAACCAACCGCGTTGCACCAGCTGTGTGTCGTCGAAATCCACCAACTGTACTCCGTTCATGCATTCCGGAGGATCGAAGATGATCTCATCGGCAGAGGCAGTGCCGGCACCGGGCGGGATGCTCGTCTCAGCGATCACCTCGGCACCGTATTCGACATGCCGGAAGGGAATCGCGATCAATCCCAACTCGTCCACAATCTTGAACGCCTTCTCATCGTAGGTCGCATCGGAGGAGGTGAACGATCCCGGCGGGCCAAGAACAACGCGCCCCAACTCGGCCGGATTCGCCGGATCGGACACGTCGTAATACGCCACCGCCGGCCGGCGGCCGTTCGTGTCGTCGATCCCCACCGCGATCAGCCGATCGCCTCGCGGCTCGATGTGCGTCGAGAAACCGGGCACCTCCAGGTGGCCGGTCACCGCCGGATTCGCCGGATCGCTCAGGTCCAGGACGAACAACGGGTCCACCCGCAAGAAGGTAACGACATAGCCCCGGTCGCCGTCGAATCGCACGGCCTCAAGCCCCTCGTCGCGAATAATCTCCACATGGCCGAGGGGCTGCACATCATCGAGATTCGCCAGATCGTAGGTGAACAGCCGCACCTCCCGAAAACCGAATCCAAACGACTCGGTGGCGATGCGGAAGACACCGTTGAAGGCATCCATATAAAACCGGTTGCGGATGCTGCCGGGAACCGAAAACCCGCCGCGGAGGGCGATCGCCCCGGCCGGATCGGAGATATCGACAATCTGCATGTCCGTCAACGTCTCGTTGCTGTCGAAGTCATAGCTCCGACTCGCCGCGAAAATCGCCGTCTCCGAAACGTGCATGGTCAAGGCGTCGCCCGTCAGGTTTTTGCGTTCAACGGCGACGATGTTCTCCGGGTCGGCCACGTTGATCGAGGCGACAAACCCCTCCCCGGCGTTCTCCCCCATCGGCCCGCCGAAGAACGGCCCGAAGTTCGAGCCGACGACGTAGATAATGTCCCCCACCCGGCGGCTCTCATTGGCAAACCCGACCAGATTGATCTTGCCGTCCAACTTGGGCGTTGTCGGATCGGTCACGTCCACGACGGCGAGTTGACTCCCGTCGAAATCCGGCTGCGGTGGAATCGGGGCGCCGGGCGCGATCAGCATCGCATCGGGCGTGTCGATCATCGGCATCGAATCGTAGGCAAAAAAGAAATCCGCACTGAGCAGAACATGAACCCGGTCACCGACCACGTACATTTCCACCCCGCGCCCGCGAAGATCAAGCCGGCCGACCAGCGCCGGGGCATCCGGATCGGCGACATCGACAATGAGCAACCCCTTGAATCGATTCAAAGCAAACAGCTTGTCGCCGACGATCTTCACCACGTCGGCCTCCTCGATATCCCGGGCGACATCCGGTGCCGAGGCCCCATCCAGACCGTCGGGAGCGGGCATCGGCGCATCGGACAATGACAAAGGCGCCGCCTCGCTACCGCCGGGAGCGGGAAGGCCGGGAACGGCGTTGCAACCGATTCCGATAATCATCACAACCGACAGGGCGGCCGCAAGGGATGCGAATCGCCAGAGCGGCACAAATCGCGGGCGGGGATTGTCCACTTTCAGAGAATCTGCGGAAGTCGTGGAGATCATGGCTCGTTTTTCCTTCTGCGAGGCGAGGCAAATGGAAGGGCGAGAGGGCGGCAAATGGCCGTCTGCGGCATGACGATCAGTCGCTCGGACGCGGCCGGCCACATCTCACCTTGACAGTCATTCTACGCCAAGTCCTGTGCCGTTTCCAGGACATTATACGCGCCCCCCATGTGTCCCAATCAGAGTGTCCCAATCAGAGCCGCGACCGTAAGGGAGCGGTGGGTGTGGACTCAGCAGTGGGTATCGACTCACAGCGATCGTGCAGCCGTCATTCCATGGGCAGCGTGTGATGATCGAGGGGTTCTATGATCGTTCCGGACCGGTGCGCGTGACCGCTTCCTTACGGTCGCGGCTCAGATGGAAGCAGGCTAACGGACACTCGTCAGGAATTGCACGCTGAAGAGCCTGTCATCGTCCATCCAGACAGACTCAACCCGCAGACCGGCCTCCCCGGCAATCCGTTCGAAGCCCTCGAGTGAGAACTTGTGCGAGTACTCGGTGTGAATCGAATCACCCGAGTTGAAGGCGATCTCCTCGTCTCCGAAATCGACCACCTGATCAGAGTGACTCACCAGATACAGCTCCACACGCCCGCGATCGGGATTGTAGATCGCCTTATGCTCAAAACTCGACACATCAATATCCACATCCAACGCGTCGTTGATGTGCGACAGAACATTCAGGTTAAACGCCGCCGTCACACCCTCCTCGTCGTTATAGGCACGTTCCAGAATGGCGGGATCCTTCTTCAGATCAACGCCGATCAGCAACCCACCGCCTTCAACCTGATGGGCGATCCGTTCAAGCAGTTCTGCGACCTCGGCAGGCGTGAAATTACCGATCGTCGAGCCGGGAAAATAGACGACCCGCTGATCCACCTGACCGCGACACGGTGGGATGTCGAAATCCCGCGTGAAATCGGCACACACGGGCAGAACCTCCAGTTGCGGGTAACGATTTCGAATCCGACCAGCCGCCTCATGCAGATGCTCCCGTGAGATATCCATCGGGACATAGGCGGCGGGCGATTCGAGATGATCCAGAAGCACTTGCGTCTTCAGGCTGCTGCCACTGCCATATTCGATCAACAGGCAGCGAGGACCGATCACCGCCGCTATATCCCCCGCGTAACGCCGCATGATCGCCAGCTCGGTCCGCGTCGGATAGTACGCATCCAGTTCGCAAATGCGATCGAACAGTTTCGACCCCCGTCGATCGTACAGAAGCTTGCATGGTAGCGTTTTGTGCTCGCCGCGAAGCCCGCGAAGAACCTCGCCACGCATCGATTCTATCGAATCCGCCCGTTTCTCTGTGTCTTCGTCTTTCACCTGCCCTGTATACATCAAGTGTCCCTCGCAAGCCGCAGTCCCATGAATTGCCAACGGGCATCCGGTGGCATAAAATTTCGATACGTCGAGCGGATATGCGCTGCCGGCGTCGCGCACGATCCGCCCCGTAAAACCATCTGTCCACTCATGAACTTGGCATTGTATTCCCCCAAGGCGCCGGTGGCCGGTCGATAACCCGGGTAGGGAGAATAGGCGCTGCGGGTCCATTCCCAGACATCGCCAAATAGTTGAATCAATGAATCGCCGGACTCCGCCGACGGGTGCAGCAGGTCCGACTCCAACAGGTTCCCCTCAACGGGTTGCCCCCGCGCCGCAACTTCCCATTCGGACTCGGTCGGCAGCCGCGCCTCGGCCCACCGGGCAAAGGCATCGGCCTCGAAGTAGCTGACATGGCTGAGCGGTTCCGACGGATCGACTTTGCGCATCCCGCCGAGCGTCATAACTTGCCATGAATCGATTCCCGGCTCCCAATACAGCGGCGCCTTCCAGCCGCGCGACTGAACCGTCTTCCAACCATCCGAAAGCCAGAACTCCGACCGCTCGTAGCCGCAGTCGGCCATGAACTCGAGGTACTCGCCGTTGGTGACCAGCCGCCGGGCAATCTCGAAACCACCCACATACATCTTGTGCCGAGGGCATTCGTTATCGTAGGTGAACCCGCTCCCAACGTGCCCGATGTGATAGAGGTTCGCCGGAAAAGACACAAAACCCGGATCGATCGCCGGGCCCTTCTCGGGGGTCTTGATTTCTCGATAGGCCGGTCGCAGCGGATTATTCCAGAAGACATGCTTGATGTCGGTCAGGATCAGTTCCTGATGCTGCTGCTCGTGGTTCAGTCCGAGCAAAATCACCGGGCCGGTCTCCCTCAGCCATTCGGCATCGGCAGACTCGATGAATTCGAGCAGGTGTCGATCGACGTAGGCTCGATAGCGATAAATCTCTTCCAGAGAGGGACGCGACAGAACCCCCCGGCTCGGCCGGTCGAACTGATCGCCAATCGTGTTGTAGTAGGAGTTGAAGAGATAGCGAAAATCGGAATGATAGGGCCGGTAGTCCGATCGGCTCTGCGACAGGATCAATGTCTCGAAGAACCAGGTCGTATGCGCCAGATGCCACTTCGTCGGGCTGACATCGGGCATGGATTGAATGGCGCAGTCTTCGGCCGTCAGCGGTGCGGCCAGTCGCTCGGTCGCCCTGCGCACGCGGCGATAATGTTCCGCTAGCGCCGAACTCGAAACGAAATCATCCGCGCGTAATTCCCGTTCAGTCGCGGCAGAGTGAAAATTTTTCGTTGCCATCAGAAAAACCTTCCGATCATTCGGCGAACCATCGCTCGGGTGGCATGCCCAAGCCCCAAGGCGCGAGCATGGCGTACGGTGCTGGATCGTGCTGGACCGAGAATCCCTTCTCGGTCCCAATCTCAGCGTGCTGGATCGAGAATCCCTTCTCGGTCCCAATCTCATGGGAATCCCTTCCCATGTCTTTTTCTTCTTCTACTTCTTTCTACTTCTACTTTTTTCGTAACACTTGATCCGTATGGCGTATACCCTGATTACGGTCCAGCCAGTGTTGGATATCTGAAATCTCAAATCTGAAATTCCGGCGAAAATACACGAGTTCCCGCATTCTGCTATCGCGTCACCATGTTTTTATTTCTATCTAATTCTATTTTCTTATTCTTTTTTTATTTCTCGGCGTCCCTCAGCGACCTCTGCGGTAAGTCGTATTTTATACCGGGTAAACATACCGCGAGGGCAACAACGCCACATTCAACCGGTGGCCCCACAGGGTCCGACCTGCGACACGGATTCGAAGATGCATTCTGTTCAATTGTAATCTTGTCACCCAGGCAAGTGCGCGGATTGCCGCGCGTAGGTGTTCACGGCGAAAATGATCAGTCGCTAGCGGCACGATAAAGGTTGCAGCGGAATTTCCTTGACCGACGGCGTCTCTTTTATTGCGTCCCGATTATAGTCGATACGCCGAACCTGTCAACTCACAGCCATCCAAAGCCGCACCCACCAGGAATCAGAGCCGCGCCCGTAAGGAAGCGGTAACCGCACAACCAATAATAATCCCCCAATTCACACCCAATCCCCCGTCCCCAACGTCCTTTTCTTCTTTTTCTTCTTCTTCTTTTTCTTTTTCTTCTTCTTCTACTTCTTCTTCAAATTATGTAACACTTTAGCCGTTTGGCGTGAACCATGTTTGTGTCCCTCCATAGCGGGACATCTGAAATCTGAAATCTCAAATCTCAAATCTGAATTTCTGGAGGAAATATCCGATTTGCTGCATCCGCTAAAGTGTCACTCTTTCTCTTCAAATTTTGACGTTTTGACTTTTTGACGTTTTGGCGCTTTGACGTATTGACGTTTCAATCGAAGCCCCTTCGGAACACACCACCGCTCAACAATCTCGAATGCCCCTTGCGCGATCAGCGCCAGAACCGCCGCCGGAATCGCACCCTGAAGAATCATCCCGACATCGTCCCGCCGAATCCCCGTGAGGATAGGCTGCCCATAGCCTCCCGCGCCAATCAACGCCCCCAGCGTGGCGAACCCGATATTGATTACCATTGCCGTCTTGATACCTGCCAGGATCATCTTCGATGCGAGGGGCAATTCGATCAGACGAAGCCGAGCCGAAGGGCTCAACCCCAGCGCCTCGGCCGATTCGCGAATCTCGATCGGGATGCCGCTCAGACCCGCGTGTGTATTCCGAACCAGTGGCAATAGGCTGTACAGAAACAACGCGACGATCGCCGGCGTCTCCCCCAGTGATTCAACCCCCCAGGCGCGCAGCGGCCTCAGCACCGTCATCAGCAATACCAGTAGCGCCAGCGCGGGGATCGTCTGCACCACGCCCACGACTGCCAGAATAACCTGCCCCGCCCGCGGTCGCTTCGCAGCCCAGATACCCAGCGGAATCGCCACCAGAACGGCCCCCAGCATCGACTTCCACACCATCCTGCAATGTTCCACAGTCGTTCGATAGAGCCCCGAACCAGTCGATTCCACTGGTGCCCCGCCGTGAAGCCCCATCACCTCGGCCAGAAAAACGGCAGCCACGCGGCCCTCGTCCTCTTTGTCGATTTTCGCTCGCCGGTTCATCGCGATCATCGCCTCAGCGGAGATCGCCCCCTCCAGCCGTCGGATCGATTCCAACACAGCCGGCGACCGCCCGTCGAGATCCTGCCTGTACAAAAGAACCGCCTCATACACGTCGAAATATGCGCGATCGTCCTCAAGCGTCTTCAAGTCGTAATAAGCGATCTCCGCATCCGTCGAATACAGGTCCGTCACGTCAATCGATCTACCCGCCAGCCCCCGGTAGGCGATGTCGTGATCCAGCCCCCGAACCTCCGCCTGCGGAAGCCGATACCGATCCCGCAGACCGGGCCACCCGTCGGCCCGGGCCATGAACTCGTCGGTAAACCCGAATCGAAGCCCCGGATGGTTCACCAGATCGGAAATCCGCTCGATGCCCAGTTCGGCGGCCAGATCCTTGTTCATGCCCAGCACATAGTTATTGCTGAAGCCCAACGGCCGCGTCATGCCGATTTTCTTTTCGGCCAGCGCCCGGCGAATGGCCTCCTTGTCTTCGAGTTGCCGCCGTGGAAAAAGCTCCGCCCGGATCGTGCCCGTATATTCGGGATACGCGTCGATATCCCCGTTGAGCAGGGCGTTCCAGAGGATCCGCGTGCCGCCCAGTTCCGATCTCAGCGCGATCGGTTGCCCGGTCTCCCGCCCCAGCCCCGCCGCAAGCTCGCCGAGGATGACCGACTCGGTAAACTTCTTCGATCCGATCGTGATCGGCGCATCCTCCGGCGCGCATCCACTGGAAATCAGCAGCATGGCGACGGCTAGCAGTCGATGGATGGAGACCGTCACGAGCGAAGCTCCTCCAGCCCGCTCCGTTGGGCATTGATGAATCGCGTGACAAACGAATCGGCGGGCGATCGAACCATCTCCCGCAGCGAACCGGCCTGCACGATCAGTCCGTCGCGCAGCAGCACAATCCGATCGCCGAAGAATCCCGCCTCGCCGATGTCGTGCGTTACCAACACAACCGTCTTGTTCAGGGATTGGAAGATGCGCTTCAGGTCTTCCTGAAGATCAGCCCGAATCAGCGGATCGAGCGCCCCGAGCGGTTCGTCGAACAGCAGAACGTCCGGATCCAGCATCAGCGCCCGCATCAGGCCGACACGCTGCCGCTGTCCGCCGGAGAGTTCGACCGGATACCGATCCAGACCGTCGCCGGGAAACCGCGTGAGTTCCGCAAGCTCGTCCACGCGCCGAGAAACACGATCGGAGCCCCAGCCGAAATGACGAGCGGCCAGAGTGACGTTGCCCCGTGCGGTCAGGTGCGGAAACAACCCGCCGTCTTGAATGACGTAGCCCATCCGGCGGCGAAGCCCGACCGCGCCTACAGGGTCGATTTCGGCGCCCTCAAATTGCACGGCCCCTCGGTCCGGTGCGATCAGCCCGATGATCAGCCTCAGGATCGTCGATTTCCCGCACCCGCTCGGCCCGATCAGCACAGTCGTCTCCCCCGCGGGAATGCCAAGATCGAGCGGCCCTAATACCCGAACCCCCGCGAACGACTTGCCGATATTCTGAAACTCAATCATGTGATCGGCAATCCATTGGGTGCCACCGGCAAGCTCTGCTTGCCGGTGTCGGACCCCAAATCATTCATCGTCACACGCACAGCGGCGGCTTACGCAAATGATGCTCCGTCACACCCTGAAACCCATGCCCCACGCGCAGCAGCGTCGCCTCGCCAAAGTGCGGCCCCATCAATTGCAGCCCGATCGGCAATCCCTCTTCGGTCATGCCGCAGGGAATACTCATCGCCGGAATCCCCGCCAGGTTCGCCGCGCAGTTATAGACATCCGCCAGATACATCGACAATGGGTTGCCCGTCTTCTCCCCGATCCCGAACGCCGGCGTCGGCGTCGTCGGCGACAAAATCACGTCGCAATCCTCAAATGCCGTGTCAAAGTCCCGCTTGATCAGCGCCCGCACCCTAAGCGCCTTCAGGTAATACGCGTCGTAGTAACCGCTCGACAGCGCATAGGTCCCCAGCATGATCCGCCGCTTCACCTCGGCCCCGAATCCCTCCGCACGGCTGCCGCTGTAGACATCGATATAATCCGCCGGATCGGCGACGCGATGGCCGAAGTGAACCCCGTCGTACCGGGCCAGATTGCTCGACGCCTCCGCCGTGCAGATCAAATAATAACACGCGATCGTGTATCGGCTGTGCGGCAGATGAATCTCCCGAACCTCGGCGCCGAGCGATCGAAAGACCTCGATCGCCGCCTCCACCGACGCACGCACCTCCGCATCCAGACCCTCCCCGATATATTCGGCGGCGATCCCGATCCGCATCCCCCCGATCGGTTCATCCAGCAAACCTTCATAATCGGGCACCGGTTGATCGACACATGTCGAATCCCGCGAATCGTGACCGGCAATCACCCCCAGCAGCCGCGCGATCCCCCGCACGTCGAGCGCCATCGGCCCGATCTGATCCAGGCTGCTCCCAAAGGCGACCAGACCATACCGCGATACACGCCCATACGACGGCTTCATTCCGCAGATCCCACAAAACGAAGCCGGCTGCCGGATCGATCCCCCCGTTTCACTCCCCAAGGCATACGGCACCATCCGCGCGGCCACCGCCGCCGCCGAACCGCCCGACGAACCGCCCGGCACACGATCGACAGCCCACGGATTCCGCGTCGGAAAGAAGCCCGAATTCTCCGTCGAGCCCCCCATGGCAAACTCGTCCAGGTTCGTCTTGGCCACAACAACCGCCCCCGCCGCGTGGAGTCGCTCGACAACGTGGGCATCGTAGGGGGCCTGAAAGTGTTCAAGGATCCGAGACGCACAACTCGTCGTCCCCACCTCGGTGCAGACATTGTCCTTGACGGCGACAGGCTGCCCATGCAGCGCACCCGTCGTTCCGTTCGAGTCCAGCTCACCCGCACGTCGAAGGCTGCTGTCTTGCAACACCGACAGAACCGCCCGAATCTCAGGATCGATCCGCTCGATGCGGTCCAGGGAACCCTGAACATTGGTCATCGCAGAGTCGGTCATGCCGAATCCTGATCGAGCACCTTGGGCACCTTGAAATAGGGAGGCGCAGACACCGGCGCATTGGCCAGCACGCGCTCCGATCCCAGCGACGCCTTTGGCGAGTCTTCACGGAACACATTGACCACCGGCAGCGGATGCGCCAAAGGCTCCACGCCATCGGTGTTCACCTCCCGCAGTTGGTCAACGTATTGAAGGATCTCGCCAAGGTCCGCACCGAACCGGGCGATTTCCGAATCGCTCAGCCGCAGCCGCGCAAGGTGGCTGATGTGCCGAACCTGCCCTTCGTCGATACCCTCGGCCATGATGAATCTCCCATGCCATGTGTCGGGCGCCACCCAGTGTGTCGGGTGCCATGCTTACACGGCTCGGCCGTATCGAGCCGGGTAAGCATGCCGACCGCTCAGCTCGGTAACAAAAAAAACGATGCCGCCCGCGCGACATCGTCTTCTATCATGTCATCTGCAAATCGTAAAGCCGTCCGTACCGGCTCTTTGCATTTGTAATCTCTGCGTCTCTCCGCGGCCTCCACGGTGAGAGATGTCAGTCGCCTAATCGGCCGCCGCCTGCTCCGGTCGCCAGGTTCGCTTGATCGGCTTCACGATCAGCCCCATGCGAATCGCCTTCGCAGAGACCTTGATCCGGCAGATCTTCCCGTTGATCACCGCCCGCACCCGCTGGATATTGGGCTTGAACTTCCGCTTGGTGATCCCGGTCACCTTGGTTCCGACGCCGCCCAGATACTTGGCCTTGCCTCGATGCGAATAGGACCGACCGGCATGGGTCCGCTTACCGGTAAAATAACAAACGCGTGCCATCAAACACCTCGAATCAGCAACAGTGGTTCAATACAGCAGAGGGGCATGGACATCCCAAACCACCTCCAATCAAGCCCCGTAGTATAGGTCCAGCGCCCGAAAACGCAAGCACGCTCTCAATCCGTTAATCCAGGATATCCTGTGCCGAGGCACCCTCCCCCGATAACATGGCATGGGGGCGGCAGAATATACGCCCCCGGTTTCGGCA
>CAYXGR010000065.1:0-11645 GCA_964464525.1 uncultured Planctomycetaceae bacterium | reverse complement strand
GAGCAATGTCAGACGGGATGCTACTGCCTCGCGCGTGCGCCACGAGAGGATGATGTGCGCCGGCGAATCCCCGACGACTGCAAGCCCCGACTTGAGTTGCCACCACGAGAGATCAGGGAGCAGTGAGTGCAGGCGGCCTGCCTTGTATTCGCGGTCGGCCCATTGTTTGAGATCCACTTGCCGGCTGCCTCGAATGCGGCCACCCTCGTCGACACGGAACTCTCTCAGATAGAATGAACCATCCGGCGAGACCGCCATTTTCGCGTAATTGGAGTAGTAATCGTAGTGGCACAGCGTGAGGAATCGATCGTCGTATGAGGCCGTCGCCAACATCTTGCTCGCGTTCCAGTTGTCTGCATAGGCGGGTTTCGCGAAGGAATGCTGGTCCCGCACAGGCAGCGAGTTACCCACTTCGTCCATGGCGGCGATAAAGATGAGTATGATGGTCAGGGCCGTGGCCCAGGCCAACGGCTTGTGCCCAAGTCGGATGACGCGCTCGCGTGCGCAGGTCAATAAGGCCATGCCCAGCGAGATGATGATGCACGCCCCCACCGTTACGGCGGTCCAGATATCTACCAGCTGCCCTATCCAGTCAGGCAGTGAAGCAACACTGCTGGGGGCCAAGTTCTGTTCCATCACCCAAGGAGGGCGAAGGAAGGCGAGTCGTCCAGAGATCAACGGCACAGTGGACCATATGATAAGGACGAGCACCGGGAGCAGGACGCTTGGCAGCATCTGCCGCAACATCACCGCCGCCGCGAATGCCATCACGAAGCTGATTGTCAGTGTGCAGCCAAAGACCCAGATCCAACGCAACACCTCGTACAGATGAACCGTTCCGAATTGATTTGTTTGGCTGAAAACCCCCAGTGATAAATCCCACAGACACGCTACAACGCTGACGGTAGCCACGACCGCGATCCCGGCAACCAGTTTGGCCCATATCACCGTCCTCGGTGTAACTGGCTGTGCCAGGAGGAAGTGCTCTTCCGCCTTTCCCCAGTCTCGGCAAACGGTGTGCGCCCCGACAACGACAGCGAAGAACCACCCAGTTGACAAAACGAAAAACCAGGCAAAACCCGTAATCACCTCGTGTCTGGGGTCAATCGCCACATAGACCAGTTCCAGTATGGCCGGCATGAGCCAGTAAATGGCCAGTCCGGCAACGAGCGCGCCGGCGGATTCGCGAAGCTCCTTGAACAGTAAATTTCTGAATACGCTTGTATGGCGAGTGCGTCGAACGTCCATTGTCCGCAACGGCGCCGGAGTCGATCCCGCTGTCGTCATCGCTACACTGCCTTTCTCGCGACACGCCTCACGACCACACAAGGAAGCACAACCCACAGCAGACCGTGAAAGACCATGAGTATCGGCAGAAACACCGCAGTCTGAGGAAACCAGATCAGGACCAGGGGCGCCAGGGGATTGAGCAATGCAGGCACCAGGAGCCACTCGCGCCCGATCGCGACGGCCATAAGCTGCATGAGCCATACGTGCACAACAATCGCCAGCAGGATGCCGCCGAGCCCAGCGGTAAATTCGTTGCGGGCTCGTGAGAGGATGAAGAAAAAGGGCGTGTAACAACTGGCCAGTGCCGCGGTAGACACAATGCCCACGAGGCCCAACCAGAGAATGGGGTGGGTGCTGGGGGCTTCATGGAGAATACTGGAAACCTGGGCCAGAATCCCGCCATCACCAGACAACCATCTGGGCATTCCAGGGAAGGCTTCACCAGTCAGCTCGCTGCTGCCCTGCCCCGGCATGACACGAAGTCCTCGACTCCAGAGAGCGAGGGCACCCGCCACCGTAGCAATCGCCATGATGCCCACGAGCTGCCAAAGCCCCGCTCGCCACTTGGCCAGCAGAACCTCGGCGCGGGAAATCGGTTGGGCCACCAGGAACTCCCAGGTGCGATCGGCTCGCTCCATCGCCACCGGACCCATTGCCAGGAAGACTGTGATCAATATGCCGACCGGCCAGTAGATCAGCACCGCGGCTTCGACACTGGGAATGATCTGTGCCCTCAGCATGCCGGCGAGCAGTGCACTCAAGACGATCGCTCCCAGGAAGAATCGCCATCGCTGCTCCTGCCATTCCTTGTGGAGCAGCGCCGCCCGGATGGACTTGTGGAGCATCCTCGGAGTAATCGTGGGTTTAAGCGGGAGGTCAGGCATGGACCACCTCACGCCGGCCGATTACATAGGCCTCGAAGATCTCGTCCAGGTTCAGATCGGCCTGCACCATGCCGTCGCGGCCCATTGAGCTTAATGGACCGCGCGCCACCTCCGGGTTCTCGACGGTCAGAGCCCAGGCGCCATCCCGCGAGTCAACGTCCAGGAGTCCCGGAATATCCTCCAGGCGGGCCCCTTCCTTGGGCCGCAGTTGGATCCGTTTGACGGACTCACGTAGTTTGTCTACTGGTGCGGATTTGATGATCCTGCCGTCGTGCAGGATTGCCACGTGGTCGCAGATCGGTTCGATCTCATACAGCAGGTGCGAGGAAAAGAAGACAGTGACACCTGCCTCCTGAAGATGGCCGATGACGTCCCGCAGGAAATCCCGGCGGGCAATCGGATCCAGCCCCAAGGTCGGATCGTCAAGAATGACGAGCCGTGGACTGAATGCCAAGGCCAGCAGCAGGGCGAGCCGGCTGGTCTGCCCCTTGGATAGCGCCCCGACCTTGACGTCGGCACTCAAATTCATCTGCTGGCGAAGTCGCTCGGCAAGCTCGGCGTCCCAGGTGGGATAGAACCGCGAAATCCACCGGATGAGTTGTCCGACCCGCATCCAGGCGTACATTGTCTGATTCTCAGCCATGTAGCCGACGCGCCGGCGAACCTCGATGGCGTCCCGCCGTGGGTCCATGCCGGCGATCCGGCATTGGCCGGCCTCCGGTCGGAGAAGTCCAAGCAGTAGCCGGATCAACGTTGTCTTCCCTGCCCCGTTGAGTCCCAGAAAGCCGAAGATCGAGCCGGGGGGCACCTCAAGGTCAAGATCTTGCAGCACTTCGTGTTTGCCAAACCGCTTGCACACGCCTTGGACGTGAATCTCGTTGGTCTGTTCACTCATTGGCTTGACCTCCACGGGAGAGTGTATGGATCTCGCGATCCAGCAGTTCGTGCAACTCCTTCGGACTGAGAGTGAAATGTACCGCCTGGGCCGCTGCTTGAGCCAGAATGGCAGACACCTGCCTGACCCGCTCAGACTTCTTCAACGCCGACGGCGTATCTTCCACGAAGGTACCGTCTCCCTGACGCCGACTGAGCAGCCCTTCCGTCGCCAGCAGGTCATAGGCCTTCAGTGCCGTGTTCTGGTTCACTGGCAGCCGCCTGGCCAATTCGCGGACACTCGGTAGCCGGTCACCTGGGCGCAATGCGCCGCTGGCAACCTGATACTTGATCTGGTCCACAATCTGCCGGTAAACCGGCACCGCCGAGCTACTTTCGATTCGAATAAACATGACTGTTCTATAGAACTATAACACTGAATCACCTGGAAGTCAAGCCAAATGTTGACCTGATTGACAAGAGAAGAGAAACGCAACGCTCGAGGACGCAGCCAGAGCACGTCATGCCGGGATGAAGTAATCGCTCATCTTCTTGCTCGGCGTGGGTGGCTGCGGACGGTCACATCGTCATCCTAAACTACACGCACGCCACGACCCGGCAGAATGCGACTCTGATGGAGGAGTTATTCCACATCGTTCTGAGGCACAAGCCGTCGAGGATCGAACCGTTTCCCGTCACCGGCCTCATGAAGCGGGAGTTCAACAGGGCGGTAGAGAATGAGGCGTATTGGTCGGCTGCCGCGGCGCTCGTGCCGTATGCCGCGCTTCGTCAGATGGTCGATGACGGCCATTCAGCTCGGCTGATCGTGGAGCACTTCCAAGTCTCGGTCGCTCTGGTGCAATCCCGGCTGAAGGTCACGAAACTCTGGCGACGGGCTACTCAACCTCCTGAAATGCGGAGGATGCGCCAAATTCACCTAATCCTCGTCGTTTTAAGCACTTAGCCTGCTACTGGCACTTGGACCTTATGTCCTACGTCCGACTACACCCCCATCGGCGATGTCGTTGATAGTCTCTGGGGGCCGGACTCGATCGTCACCTCGCATGAGATGTGTGGAGCGGCCAGCGGTGGCAGCCTGGCATCCTCCATGATGGGGCTCGTCGGACTGGCCGGCACGAATCGCCGCGGTCGTCGCCGCTAAGCAGCACCGACACCAACAGCAACGCCGCACGCAGCCCCCGGTCATCGCGTCCGGGGGCTGGTTTATGTCACGTCCTCGCATATACGCCTGCCGATTCGACTGCACCATGAGATGAATCTCAGAATTATTGAGGGTGAGCGACCCCCAAGAGCGCCTTCCTAGATGATTGCACCTCGCTACAAACCCGGTCCCAGTGATTTCGATGAAAGGAGATCATGATGACAGCAAGAAAGTTCAAACAAAGAGGTATTACGGTTCGCAAGTGTTTCGCTGCGTTGGTGCTGATCGCGCTGCCCGCAGGCAACGTGTTCGGTCAAGCAGGCGAGGATTGCGAGCAGGCCACGCTTTACTGCGGGGATTTTGGAGATCTCGGTACCACGCTTGGTGCGACAGATGACTACCATCTGGGAAACTCCGGTGACTGTGCCGGCGGCGGAACCCAGTTCCCTAATTCGGGGGAGGGACCTGACCTGGTATACGCGTTCCGAAGCGAGAATGGATGCAATGTCACGGTCAACCTCGATCCGGCATTCGGCGTGGACATGGCGCTTTACTTGCTCGGAGACTGCCTCGATGTCTCCGGAAGTTGCTTGCGGGTCGATGACGCCGGCGGCCCGGGAGCGGCTGAGGAAATTGCCTTCACCGCGTCGGCGGCCACGACCTATTTCATCATCGTGGACGGATTTAACGGAGGCAGCGGAGAATATAAACTGACCGTTACCTGTGACGACCCCGACGCGGATTCAGATGGAGTTCAGGACGGTTGTGACAACTGCCCGGATCTCGCAAATGCGGGGCAGTCAGATCAGGATGGCGATGGCGTCGGCGATGTCTGCGACAACTGCCCGGCGGTTCAGAACGCCGGTCAGGAAGACGCGGACGGCGACGGCGTGGGAGACCTGTGCGACGCCTGTCCAGGTTTTGACGATGCCGACGATCTCGACGGCGACGGCATTCCCGATGAATGCGACCCTTGCCCGCTCTCCGGTGAGGCAGATTCGGACGGCGACGGATTATGCGACAGTCAAGACTTATGCCCCAATGACGCCAACAAAGTCGAGCCCGGACTGTGCGGTTGCGGGCGACCGGAAGAAGATCGCGACGGTGATGGGCTGCCCGATTGCGCAGACGCTTGCCCGGACGACGCCCGGAAGATCGCACCCGGCGACTGCGGCTGCGGCGAGGAGGATATTGATGCCGACGGCAACGGCGTGAGCGATTGTCTGGATGAAAATCCTGTGAGTCCCTTCGGATCGCAGGGCGCCGGGAACATTCCTGGCAGTCCTCTCAATCTGTGTGGCGTGGGGGGCGTAACCGGTCTGATGGTACTCTCGGCGACGATGCTGGGTATCAGCGGGCTAAGGCGCCGACGTTCCAATCGGCAACGACAAGGACGGCGCATTGCCCGGCGACCGGGTATGCGCAATCTTCTGCTCGGGCTGGCGGTCTTGCCGCTCATGGGTGGCTTGATGGGAGCGGACTGCGGCGGCGGCGGCGGAGTAGGCCTGCCTTTCAGTCAGCCGCGCTGGTCGCAGTTTCAGGGCAACGCACCGGGGGATGGCGCGCTCATCGTGGGGACGGAGCCCGCCGCTCGCGAAAATCTGAAGTGGGAAACTGACATTGGACAAGTGTTCTTCAGCTCCCCCGTCATCGCGCCGGACGGACTCATCATCGTGGGCACATACGCCGGCGATTTGATCGCAATGTCGCCGGAAGGCGGCATCAAGTGGCAGACAAGGTTCTACTCAAATCAGCAGGTACTCGCACCGACGAAGTCCAAGGGGCTGGCTCAAGCAGTCCCCGTGATTGACGATCCTACATCGCCACCAGGCGACGTCTCCGATCCGCCGGTCAATCCCCCCACGCCCCCGGACCCTTTCGCCGCGGACAGGATGTACAGTATGCCCGCGGTTGCCGATGACGGTAGCGTCTTCGTCATCACGTCATTTGATGCCGGCAACGGTCGGCTGAGATCCACCCTTCGAAAGCTCGATTCGGCTGGAAACCCGCAGTGGTCGAGTTTCCCGCCAGACAGCTTCTCGACTTCCTCGCCCAAGATCTTGGGGAATCATGTTTTTCTGTCTTCCTTCACCAACTCACAGCTGGAACTGTTGATCTTCGATTTTGCAGGTAATATCGTGGCACGCGCAACTCCGCCCCGATGCGACCTGCCGGATTGTGGTGACGACAATGGAGGCAGTCTTCTCGGCCACCTTGGCGAAGTGGGAGACAGCCTGTTTCTTGACAATTTCATCGTCGATAAACTCTTCCTGGACTGCGCACTTCCGTTGCTGAACCCCTATGATCAGCCTGGAGATTGCAGATTCGAGTTCGATGGGAGCACTTCGAACGACCTGCCGCCGGCTCCCTTCTTCTACCCGATGGCTTCGGTCGCGGTGGCCGACGGGGATCCGTCAATTGTCATCGTAGTCAACGACCTCTGCATGAGCGCTTTTGAGTTCATGCCAGGTCGCCTGAACCTCCTCTGGCAAACATCGTTGATTGCGGGTTGCGATCTTGGCGTAGTGCGGCATACCTCTCCTGCCATCACGAGCGAGGGACTCATCGTCATCGGAAATGAGATTGGCATGGTCCGTGCGTTCGGACTGCTGGATGGTGCCGACCATTGGACACACGTAGGCAACCGGGTTGTAGGTACGCCGGCCACGGTCGGGCGTCAAATCTACGTCCCAACGCAGCGTGGAGTGCGCCTGCTGGACGCTAATGGCCAACGGTTGACGGGCACCGCTCCAGGCGCTGCGGCAGCCGGTTCGGCCATCTCTGCGGACTTCGTTTACTCCAGCACCAACCTTGGGCTGATCACACGGTCTATTGACCTTGAGTCATTCGAAGTCATCGACGACACGATGGCCGGCGCACCAGGCTCGTCGCCCGCCATTGGCGCCGACGGCACGATCTATGTCATCACGATCGACGGGCAGCTTCGCGCGTATGGCGAGGCAGGTGGGGTACCATTGATCGGCGAACCGTCCGAACCCATCGCGCTGGACCCTCCGGACACCGCCGTGGATGAAACGCAAAACGATTTGAACCCACCCTCGGCCACGATCGTCAGCCCGGGCGACGTCACCATCTTGTCGGGACAGCCGATCACCTTCACGGGATCGGGTACGGACCCGGAAGACGGTTCGCTGCCCCCATCCAGCCTTGAATGGTTTTCCGACATCGACGGTTTTCTTGGAACCGGTACATCCCTGGAGGTCACACTGAGCGGCTCGTCAGATTGCAACAACATCACCCACGTCATCACGCTACGCGTGACTGACAGCGATGGCAATGTGACCACCGCCGAAGTTCGTGTGAGGCTACGGGTTGTTTGCTGACCAGAACAGAATCCGACGCAGGTTGGAGAACCGCCCGATCCGGGCGGTTCTCCCTTTCTTGCCTTCAAGGGGGCATGCCCATCGCACAGGCGTGCCTGGTGAATTGCGTGCGTGGCGTAGGATCACAAAACTTCGCCGGGCCTCGGCACCGCCAAGCAAGAGGCGCGGGTGGAATTCTGCTCGTAGTGTACCTGACAATCGAGTTAGCTGGCGCTTACGTTACAATGAACCTCGTGGTTGCAGGTCGCTGCTCAACCGTGAGGCGTGAGTTCGAGGCTCGTATCGAGGCAAAGCCATGGATCAGGTGACACAGCTATTGGAGCGCGCCCGTGATGGCGATGCGTCGGCGCGAGATAGATTACTGGAAATCACATATGACGAACTTCGCCGGCTGGCGGATGGCTACATGCGGAAGGAGCGAGCGGGCAATACCATGCAAGCCACCGCACTGGTCCATTCTGCCTGCGTTCATCTGCTGCAAGGTGAGGAAGTTCCAGGCAAAAATCGAGGGCAATTCCTCGCGTACCTCGCGAAATCAATGCGCAGTATTCTCGTCGATTATGCCCGGAGTCGTGGACGGTTGAAGCGAGGAGCCGGCAGACGGCGTGAACCATTAGCGGATCAGCTTGAGATTGCCGGCGCGCCGACTTCTGACTTGATTGACCTGAGCGAAGCGTTGGATCGACTGGCACTCGCGGATGGTCGAAAGGCAGAGGTTGTCGAACTCAAGTACTTCGGCGGTCTCACGAATATTGAGGCAGCGGATGCACTGGGAATCTCCGTCGCCACGGTCGAGCGTGACTGGGACGTTGCCAAGCTGTGGCTGTTGCGTGAGCTGGGAGAGGGACAATCGAATGACCCATGAACTTAATCGGCGTGCCCTCATGCTCTGCGAGGCCGCGCTGGCATGTCCACCGGAGGACCGTACGGCTTTACTTGATGAACAATGCGCGTCTGATCCCGCACTCCGCGAAGCAGTTGACGCGATGTTGGCATTGCAGTCGGCCGCGGATGGTTTTCTGGTGCAGCGCGAGCATTTCACGGCCAGCCAACATGTCGATACGGTCAAGCCGGGTGATCGCATTGGTCCGTTCGAAATCAAATACAGCCTGGGTGGCGGCGGGATGGGCGAAGTCTATATGGCCGAACAGAAGCACCCTGTTCGTCGGCGCGTGGCGTTGAAGATCATCAAGCTGGGCATGGACACCAAACAAGTCATCGCCCGATTCGAGGCCGAACGCCAGGCGCTGGCCATGATGGATCATCCCAATATTGCCAAGGTGCTCGACGCGGGTGCTACCGACACCGGCCGGCCCTATTTCGTGATGGAACTCGTCGAGGGCATCGCCATCACCGAATACTGCGACAAGCAGGGCATGTCCTTACGCGATCGGCTCAATCTCTTCGTTCAGGTCTGCACTGCCGTGCAACACGCGCACCAGAAGGGCATTATTCATCGCGACATCAAACCGAGCAACGTCCTTGTGACGCACGTTGACGACAAACCTGCGATCAAGGTGATTGACTTCGGAATCGCCAAGGCAACCGAGCAGCGCCTGACCGAGCAGACGCTGTTTACCGAAATGGGGCAACTCATCGGCACGCCGGCGTACATGTCGCCTGAGCAGGCCGACCCGATCGGATTGGATATTGACACCCGCAGCGACATTTTTTCGATGGGTGTGTTGCTGTACGAACTGCTGACCGGTGTGCCACCCTTTGATGTCAAGACTCTGCGCGGCGCGGCGCTGGAGGAGATCAAACGAATCATCCGCGAAGACGAGCCGAGCAAACCGAGCACGAGGCTGAGTCAACTGGGTGAATCGATTGATTCCGTCGCGCGGCAGCGCTCCAGCAAACCGCAAAAGCTGGAGAGTCTTCTGCGTGGTGACCTTGACTGGATCATCATGAAGTCATTGGAGAAGGACCGCACGCGCCGCTACGAGACGGCCAGCGGTTTCGCCCAGGACATCGACCGTTATCTGAAAGACGAACCCGTTGATGCCGGCCCCCCCAGTGGGAGCTATCGCCTCCGCAAATTCGTGAGGCGCAACCGATTCAAGGTCGCCACGGTGGGCCTGGGCGTTCTTTTTCTGATGGGCTCCATGATTGCGCTCTATTTCGTCAATCGCCAGGAACGACGCTTGAGAGCGGACGCGGAAGACGCACAGCGAGAGTCGGCGCGTCAGGCAGAGATTGCTACTGCCGTGGTTGATTTCCTCACCAGAGATGTCATCGAGACAATTGATCCCTATCTGAGAAACAGCAATGATCTCACCGCACGCGCGATGTTTAATCAGGCTGCGGAAAGGGTCGGCAGTGGAGCTTTTCAAGACAAACCACTTGTCGAGGCGAAGATTCGGCTGACGCTCGGTGCGGTCTATCGGTCGCTCTGGGATGTCCAGTCCGCCGAGACACAACTTGCCAAGGCCCTCACGCTGTATGCCGCTGAACTGGGCGAACAACACCAAGAGACGCTGAAGGTGCAACAACACCTTGCGTGGACTCTGAGTGAAACGGGAAAGCTGGACGAGGCCGAGGCACTTCTGCGCCGTACGGGCGACACACAGGAACGCGTACTCGGCCAAGATCATGGGGCGACCCTGAGCACCCGGAACGATCTCGCGGATGTGCTGAGTCGAATGGGCAGGTCAGAAGAGGCCGAGGTGTTGTTCAAGGATCTGATCGACAGGTATTTGGCGAAGGATGGGCTGGAGAACAAAAACACGTTGAATACAATTAGTAACTATGCGACCCTGTTGAAGAAGGGGGGGGAGCTGGAGGAAGCGGAGGAACTCTTCCGGCAAGTGCTCGAAGTACAACCAAAGATCATGGGGACGATGCACCCTGATACCCTTACAACCACCATGAATGTGGCGGAGGTGCTGTTCAAGCAAGCTCGCTACGAGGAGGCCAAGCCACTGGCCCGCCGGGCACTTGCAGGTCATCAAGCGACGCTGGGCGATGGTCATGAATTGACGGTGATGGCAAGTTGTGTCCTCGGTAAGATCTTGTACAAATGCAACGAACTCGCGGAAGCAAAGGAGATTCTCGTTCGTGCCCGGGATGCATCCAGGAAATCGAAGAGTCTCAGCCGACACCAGGTCTTGGATTTGCTCTCTCGTGTGCTGTTCGGGCTGGGCAAGCTGGAAGAAGCAAGGGAGAACATGAAGGAATCGCTTGCACTTGAGTACGAGTTGCATGGCGAGAAGACCGATTTCTCTATTTGGCTTATGGCCAATTTAGGCATGGTGTGCCATAAACTAGGCAGCGAGGAGGATGCCAGGGACTACGGTTCCCAGGCACTGGCTCTCAGCAGGGAATTGTATGGATCCGAACACGAGACGACGCTGAGCTTGCTGAGCGGCATGGCGACGATCTGCATGCGGGATGAACCCGAGAGGGCGGAATCGCTGCTGAGAGAGTGCCTGGCCAATCGAATAGAGTCTATGCCGGAGAGATCCTGGCTCATCTTCGAGACCATGAGCGTTCTTGGCGAGGCGCTCACCAGACAAGCCAACTTCAAGGAAGCTGAGCCGCTGCTCGTGGAAGCCGATGTGGGTCTGAACAAAGACCCGCGGGAAATCCCAGAGCGGGCCCGAGCCGGGCGGCTCCGCGAGGCCCGGGAACGCATCGTCAATCTCTACGACGCTTGGCACGCTGCCGAGCCAGAACAGGGCTACGACGCCAAGGCCGCCGAGTGGCGGGCGAAGTTGCCAGAGAAGGAATCGAAAAACGGGAAGTAACGAATCTGGCAGGCGATTGGATTTCTGCCGACACCGACCGGTCAGGTTGGCAGGATGTGCTTGTTCAAGACGGGTGTGCTCATCGCGAGCGTGGTCCCGAGCTGCTCAAGACGGGCTTGCCGGACGATGATACGGATCGTCCACAGCAGTCTCAGGTGATCCAATATCAGTCAACTGTGGCGTTCGGCCAGTGAGGCTGCGAGTAAGCGCCCACCTCGGAGGTTGTTCCAATCCCGTCAACTCGGCGGAAGGCATCGCGTCCCAACCGGGTCTTTCGCCGACGCGAGGATTGGCCCCCGATCCTCCTGCGCCAATTGTAGAACGAGGTCACCGAAACGCGCTGGCG
>CAYXGR010000064.1:10160-11673 GCA_964464525.1 uncultured Planctomycetaceae bacterium | reverse complement strand
TCGGTGCATTTCACCCAGTACGGCGGCCAGGGCACCGTGATCTGCTTGAACCCGTATTTGGTGACCATCACGTTGTGATACTTGATCGTGTCGGCGTTAAGCCGACCCATGAACGTGTCATCCGACAGGTCCGTGTCGTACTCTAGCGCAAACGTCGTCACCTGCCAAACGCGGTCAAAGACATCTTTCATCAACGGCGGGTCAAGGACGACGCCGGCCGAATTGACGACAGGCCCGCTTGTCCCTTGGGCACGTGTGTATGGATCGGCGTGCAGAATGATCGCATCCGGGTGCGGGAATGCGGTCCGGTTCTCGGCCTTCCATACCGGCTCTTGCCGGGCGGAATAGCCCATGCGATGTTGCATTCGCCATTTGGTGGGATCTTCCGTCGGATTTCCATCCTCGTCCTGCTTGTCGCCTTCGGCCGGCGAATAGGTTACCGACACATTCCACGTGTCCGTTGAACCGGCGACTCGAGTGGGTGTGATCCCATCGCAAAACGCCAAGGGGTGGACGTCGTTGCCGTATCGGTACGGCACTCCTGGGTAGATCCCGTTGGTACGGAGGTACCGAATAATCTCATTCGGTCCGTCTTTCGCGTCGTCCACGGTGACCTGATACGGTGCGGTGAACTTCCGCTTATCCTCCTTGTCGGCCGTGCCGGTGGCGTGTGCCTGCAGTTCTTTATGGCTGATTACCGTCATATCGCTACCGGTGCAAGCTCCACCGTCCCTCTGCGTACTGCCGCCAGGATGTTGTTCAAGACTCTCAACTGCTCCTTGTGCCGGCGGTCGGCGTCGATCCGCGAGCGAGTGGCCGATTGTTGCGCGGAAAACCCGGCAGCCGTATTGCGCGTCACTGCACCGATGCCGGGCGTCGTGCCAACATTCACCGCAGCCAACTGCGACGCTAAGTCGACCGTCTTTTTCTTCGTCGCCTCAACTTTCGTTTTCACTTCCTCGAACTTCTTTGCGACCGGCTCGAGTGCCGTCACTGCTTTTTTGGCTCCGTCGGTCAGCGGTTTGAGTGGGTTTTTCGCTGCGTTATCACCCTCGAACCAGCCGGACACGGCCGACGTAACCGACGAAATCATCTCCGCTGCTTTGGTTAGGATTGGGAGAATTAGTGATGTAAACAGGTCCTTAAAGTGCGACCATGCCGCACCCCATTTTTTCAGGGCAGCGGCCGCCCTCTGCGACGCACGTGTCTGCTTGTCGGTGGCGATCCCAGCTTTGGCGGCCTCTTCGCCCCATCGAGCCAGGCCTTCACTACCTTGGGACAGCAGGTCGACCAGGCCGACGCCCTCGGTATCCATCGCGGCCATGGTGATCCGCATTTGTTCGCCGCGGCTGCCCGCTGACTTGATCGCGTCAGCAAACGCCAGCATCTGCTGGTCCGGAGATAACGCGGCCAACTCTTGCGCGTTGAGCCCGATCTGCGGCAGAATCTTCGCCAGCTCGCCGGTGCCGGCCGCAGCTTGAGCCACTCGCCGCGTGAGGCGTTGCATGGCCAT
>CAYXGR010000064.1:8982-10060 GCA_964464525.1 uncultured Planctomycetaceae bacterium | reverse complement strand
GCCGACGTTGCCCACATTCGCAAGTCGTCTCTCTCGTCTCCCCACGGCTCTAATTGGTACAGCGTCCACCACTCGACGATCTGCCGCGGTGTCAGCTTGGACAGTAGATGGTCCGGATGCAGAACGCCCAGCGACCTGGCAAGCAAAAACAGAAACCGCCACATCGGCCGGGCTACTTTTTTTTTGCATCCTCCACCGCCAGTCCGTTGATCCTCAATGCCTCGAGCCCGAGCGACATAATCGTCTCACCACTGGCGTCGTTGAGCCACTCGCTCGCGGAGTATTGCGGATCGATAACCGAGGCCGCCAGCAGCTCGGCGTAGAACGACATCACGTCCCGGCTCGTGGCGTCCTCCCCATTTACCTCGCCAAAATCAGCCTGCAGGCCCACAAGCTGAAATGCCGTGATCGGCCGAAACCGAATCGTTCGGTCCCACCGTGCGTAATTGAACTCGACGATTTTCCGGTCAATATCTGACAGCGACATTAGGCTACCGTATGTGTGATTGCCCCGGTGCGAGACACTGTGACCTGGAACGTGACCGGATCAGATCCGCCGATCTTCTGCGGGACGATCCCCATGACAATGCCGTCAAAGTCCATCGTCCAGGTGTTTGTGCCGTCGGTCACGATCACCTGCCACCGAACTTCGGCGCCGCTGTCGTAGAGTGTCTTCACGCCAGCGTCACCGGTGGCCGCCTGGTCCCATAACGCAAGGAAGGTAAACTCGGACTCCTCCTCGATGCCCTGCCGGATCTCGGCAACCGTGTCCTCCATGCCCGTTACGTCAATCTTGCTTTTGACTTCGGGTGGTGGAGTAATCTCGCGGATCAGTCCAACCGCCGTGAACGTCGTGCCATCGTCGTTGATGTTGACCTTCACCAGCGCCGATTTTCCAACGTATCGATTTTTTGCCATGGTACTTTAGCCCTTCGTGTCCGCGAGAAGCTCGACAGCTCCGATCGTGGCTGTAACTGCCGTCCCGGTCGCGGTGTCCGAAACAGCCAACGTAACCCGCACGTCCAACATGTCACCGGCCGACAAGCCGGTCGGAGTGATCGTGAAGTCCTTGTCAGCG
>CAYXGR010000064.1:5029-8882 GCA_964464525.1 uncultured Planctomycetaceae bacterium | reverse complement strand
GTCGTGAGCTTTGGGGAATTCGTCCCGAACGTACCGCCGGCGATCCCGATGTCGTCGGCCGAACTGCTCGAGGGAAGAACCGATCCCATCGCATCCCACACACGGAACGCCGTCATCGGCACACTGAGCCGTGAGTTGGCGTTTTGGGAAATGTCCGCCCGCGTGATGGTCGGGAGATTGCCATCGACCTGCAGCGAGCCGGTTACGCGGAGGTCGCCGTCGAATCGTGCCACGGTACTCATTGGTTCACTATCTCCACGTCAAGGGACGAAACATACAATCGATCATCCGCGGCGTTATTCCGTACCACGTAATCGTCGGAGTGATCTCGCACGCTCAACCATTGGATTGTCCCGGTGCCAAAAGCGCCCGACGTGGCCTGTAGTGCGGCCCGCACGGCGTCGGCCAGGTCGATGGCCCCATCAACGGTTTCTGCGACACACTCAATATCAAAAAACTCTCGCCACGGCGTGGCTTCTTCTTCTCCGAGCACGTCAAGGAATTCCACACTTCTCCGCATGAACCACACGAACGGCAGCGCGGCCGTTTCCGGGATCGTGTTTTGGTACATTCTCGAATTGATCAACGCCACCACGGGAGCGTCGGTAAGCGTGTACGTACGTAGGTTTTCGCCGGTGCTCACGCCTATTCCCTCGCGGCGGTAATCTCTTTCTCCAGCTTCTCGCCGAAGGCCTTTTCAAAGGCACGAACGGCATTGTTGAACTCTCGAGTGGCCACCTGTTCAAGGAATGGATTCGGGCGGGTGCCCGGATGCTGCACTCGCCGGTAAACCTTCCTGCCGATCGCGATCACGCCACGCCGTGACTTCGGAATCGCGTGCGGTTTTGTCCCGCCGATCACCATGTGTGCGTAGTACGAATCGTGACCCTTCTTCTTTTGCGCCCGTGTGGCCTTCGAAGCGACCGTGCCACGTAATGTTCCGGCCGAACGATCCAGCTTGACGCTGCCTCGGATACTCTTGGCGAGCACTCCGGTACGTTTCGGTGCAGCCGAGCGAGCCGCTTTGACGAAGACTCGGTTTCCCGCACGTACGCCGGCGGATGCCACGCGGCGGCGGGCGTTGTAGTCGATCGTCCGCAGGCTCCGAATTGCCTGGTCGATCCCTTCCACTCGTACTGACACCGTCTCAGCCATCACACATCCTCGCGACACAACAGCCGCAACCAGGCCCCGCGTTCGTTCACATTCTCGACATAGCCGATTTCCATAGTCCGCGACCCGACCACCAGCCTGTTCGCTCTCGTGATGTCCGATCGGTACCGTGCCACAATCTCGAACTCTGCCGCGCTATACAGCTGCTTCGCCACTTCGACGGTTCGGCCGTTGAGCGGCGACAGGTGGATTGGTACGGTGTCTATGTCGCTCCACGATCCGGTTGGTTGCCCGCGACCATCCACGCCAGACGAGACGAACTCTTGGAGCGTCGCTTGCTGCCTCAATCTCGTGAATCGTTGCGTCGGCTTCACGGCCACATTCCGAATTTAATCGCGTTGATCTTTGACTGATACGCAAACGGCAGACTTGCGGCGGTCGTGCCAATAATGGCCGGCGTTCGCATCTCGTACATCCATGCAAGCAAGTACAACACCGCGTGACGTGCCAGGGGCTCGACGTTCGCGGGCGCCGCACCGTAGCCGGACACGTAGGTGATCGTAATTCCGCGATCGTCGCCGCGAAGTGCCGGCCACGACTGGTCGTATTTCAACCGGATTTGTCCGGGTTCCTCGTTCGCGTCTAGCTCATAGACGCTGGTAGCCAACGTCTGCGTGGCTCCATCGCCGTCGACATAAGTGATTTGCGACACGGAGGCGACCGGACACGGCCATAGTTCGATCGGCGTGCTACCTACCGGCCAGGCGTCGCGAGTTTGCTGCCAGGTCTGCGTGATTAACGCACGGTCCGTTTCGGCTTCGACCTGGCGACGAGCGACAGATATCAGGTCGCTGATGTACTGGTCGTCGTCGTTGGTCGTAACCTGGAGGTGCTGCTTCGCGTCCTGCAGCGTCACCGGTTCGACCGTCGCGTCAACCGTCCTGGCTGTCGTCACGCTGCTTGACATTCTTGACGGCCCTTCGCCTGCGAGGCTTTGGAGTCGACTTTACGGCACGTTCTGAAGCCAGGTCGACTGCCGCTGATTCAACACCGTCGACGGCCACCGCCTGGCCGGCCGCGATTAAACGGCCGGCCTCGGCGGCGTCGACGGAGACTACGTCACCAGCATTCTGGGAAAACCCAATGCCAGCACGACTAACTTGCAGTTTGACTTTCATCATTCCTCCAAAGCTGTCCGTGCCGGCTCACATTTCCAAATTAGCTAACGTGCAACACTTAGACCGCCGCTTGCGTCATCTTCACGATTGGGTTGGTTCCAGCGTCCAGCAGATCGCCATCGTGCCGGCTAAAAGCGATGAACCCGGTCTGGTCGTTGTCGCGGTACCGCTCCTCAAGTCGATACAGCCGCAACGATGCGACATCGCGGATCACGTATTTCTCAAACGCGCCATACAATACCGTGATGTTATTCACGGCGATCGCTGGCATATCCTGGTTGAGCGTGTACGGAGCACCGAGCAACTCGTCCGGTTCCGCGGCTCGAAGACCAGGCTGCCAGATATACTGGTTGTTTGAGTCTTTCAGCTTCCGAATGGCAGTGAGGGTGCTCTTCTTTAGCATCCAACCGACAGACGGAAACGACTCGTACGCCGGATCCAGAGCGTCCTGCAGATCGATCAGTTCGTCCGCAGTTATGGCGGTTCCGGACGCCGTGGTCTTGCCCGCACCAGCCGAGGTCGTCAATCCGTTGGGCTGAGACGAGCCAGTTCCGGTCGTGAAGTGCTGCGAAGTGATGCGGCCAATTCGCGTTCCCAACGCATTTCCGATCACCTGAGCTAAGTTAAACGCCGAGTCCTGCAACAACTCGGCCGACACGAGGATCGGTTTCGAGCTGTACTTGTAGGCGTTGAACGTCACTACCCCGTAACTGGGATCCGTGCTCGATCCGATCGATCCATTTTCCGCCAGAAGTTCACCGGAATTGCTGGTGTCGTCCATCGTCGGCCACGGCAGGTCATTGCCCGATGCCGTGGTGAGGATCTGACAGACCTGGCGAGGACCGCCAAAAGCCAACAGTGATTCCTCAAGGGCGTTAGAGAACCCCTCAGGAATGGTGTAACCGCCGGCGGATGCATTCGTGCTCATAGCCCGTTCTTGCCAGTCACGCAAGAGAGGGCGTCGTCCACGCTGCCAACACCGCAGGCCGTGAGGCGCGGAATAGCCGTTGCGAGACATACACAACTGGCCACGCTGGAAATTGACCTGGCACAACTGGACAGCCTCTTGGTGTCGGTCTTCCAGGTCCAGACCGTTTTGGTACCGCATCCACGCTTGAAGCGCCAGTACGCGATGCTCTTCGGTTACCTGCCCGTTTCGAGCAGCACGCGATGCGCCGACGGTGGTCGATCGCTCGTGTTGCAGTTGTTCATCCTGCTCGGCCACGAGTGCCGCACGCGCCTCGACTTCCGCAGCTGCCCGCAGTTCGTCGATCTTTTCGACTGTTGCATCGTACTCTTTGTTGAGCGCGTCCCAACTTGCCCGGTCCTCGTCCGTCCATTCTTCCTGGCGGTCGGCGAGCGCTCGAATCTTTACGGCAAGCTCTTGCCGCTGTTCTTGCAGTTTTTTGAGATCCACGGTACTGATCCTTATCAGGCCGTGGCATCAAAAAAGCCAGTGGCCTGCGTGGGATTACCCGCAGACTACTGGCCTTTGGCGTTCGTCAAGCAGCAAATTGGTTAATGACGCCTACTGTGCTTGGCGGTTCGGCGTCTCTATTTTG
>CAYXGR010000064.1:0-4929 GCA_964464525.1 uncultured Planctomycetaceae bacterium | reverse complement strand
TCATCGCTGACAAGCGACAACGTCTTGGATGCCGCTCGGCCCAGCACTCGCGAGGGGTCGTGGTTAAACAACGCTCTCACATCGTCCTGGGCTACCTCGTCGAAGGCACCCGGCATGATGCGTTCGACATAATTATCCCACAGCCAAAACTCTGTCCCAGAATCGTCGGCACGGTAAAACACCGCCGCATAACCGACCAGTCCCTTCGTGCCGTCTGCCCGCGTTTCGATTCGCACGGGTACGCTATTGACCAGTCTCATTCTCTATGTCCTCCAAAACCTGGGAAACCGTCTGTGATAATGTGCCCAAGCACAGCTGCACTTCGTTTTCAATCGACGCAAGTAGATCCTGCGACCCATCGACCGCCGCGGCCGAGCACGATCGCAACAGAGCCATTACCGTCAACGCGGACAACCGCTCGCAGAAATCGGCTGAGTCGCATCCGAATACCTCGGACACCAAGGCCGCGTGGCTACCAATGTGCGACACGAATCGCTTGCTCATGTCCACCGCCGATTCGGAGGCCCACGACGCAAACCGACTGGACCGCTTCTTCCGGGCGGCAGTCACCAGCGTCGCGCCCACTGATCGCATCCCACGTTCCGCAGCCGCAGTCAGTGACTCACACACAGCCGTTCTTATCGACCGGTCCGCCTCGCTCGATGTCCCGTCGCCGGCCGGCGTGTCGCCGGTCTGTGCCATGTTGAGCGGCGTCAGAAACTCGTCGCCGCCAGGTCGCGGGTTCATGTTCAGTTTTGCGCGAGCCTCGTTTGCCGAGAAGACACCCCATTGGATGCCGGTTACCAGCACATCCACCGTCGTCCTGATGTCCGCTGCAAGTAGCGCGGCGGTGTTGTGCTCGAAGTAATGAGAATCAGACTCTTGCTCGGCCGACGTCAGCAACTTGGCCCAGCACTGACTGGTTATGGTTGTGAGCCACGGACTCAGTGAATAGTCCAGGTACCGCCGGTTCTCCTGCTCGAGCGTGTTGTAATTCGAGCGGCTCGTATCGTTGAGCATGTGCGGAGGCAGGTTGAAGCGTCTCGCAACCTCGCGAACCTGCTCAGATCGCAACTCCTGAGTCTGGGCTTTCTGCGGCTCCACTTGTGTGTTATGGAACTTCGCGCCTTCTCGGAGGATCACGGTCCGAAACGCGGAATCCAATCCAGTGTACTTATTCTTGAATCCCTCCTCCAATTTGTCTGCGGCCTTCTTCGTCATGCTGGTCGGGACCTCCAAGATCCCGCCGGCTTGTGCTCCGTTTTTGAAGAATCGGCTCGTGAACTTCTCCGCGGCCAGCCCCAACGCAAACGAGTTTCTTGCGGCCTGGAGTGTCTCGCACGGCTCGTCGACGGAAAACGAAAGGCCCTCGAAGAACAGAATATCCACATCGTGAAAATACTCGATCGTGCCCGCGATCTCGCTAGCGAACATGCGGCCGCCGGTTACCGGCACCGGACGAGTCCGGTCTGGTAGCAGCGGGTAGAGGCCCTGGATCTTGCCGTTGTTCGTTCGGTCGATCACCGCAAACGCTCGGTTCCACAGCAGCAAGTGGAACATGATCCGGCCCCAGAATGTGAACGCGGCCATGCACGGATTCGCCATCCGACGGACTCGCATGTACGCCGGATGCAGTTTGTCGACCTCACGTCCGCGGTGGCCGGTATCCTCTGTCCGCCGGAAGACTTCCAACGGCAACTGGGCGGCCGAACTGCTCAACAACCGGATGGCTTGCCAGACCGGAGAATAGGTCAGAGCTGTCTTCCAGTTCACCGCCACGCCGGCTTCTGTGCCGATTTGATCGCCGAATATCTCGGCCCACGCCTCCGGATCGGACAGGTTAAGGTGTGGATTCTCGAGGCTGCGAGGTTCGTACACACCCTCCGCCACTTCAGGTGCTGCCATCACGATATATGTTCCGGTGCCCGGCGTTGCCATTACGACACCTCCAATTCATGGTCTTCGTAGAATGTTCCGTTTGCAACATCACGGTCGTAAAAGATCACACCAGCGTAGCCCATCAGCAACGCAACCATCAGGTCGATTTTCTGCCAGCCAACTCCCTTGTCCGGCATCCATTCGTCTCGGTTGTTCCGCTTGATCGTCAGATTCCTGGCCTGCCATCCCATGCACGGATCACCCACGTGATGCACCTGGCCCGCCTTGACCGCTCGCGTGAACTTCCGGATTGGCTCGTTGTAACATCGCGGCGTCTGAATAAATTCGTAGATCGGGATTCCGTGGACGTTCAACAGTCGCTGCCCGAGCTGGCCGGCGAATGTCGGGTCTACCGCCCAGTTCGTGACACACCCCAAGTCACGGCTCAATTCGACAACGCGATCTTCAATAGCCGTAAAGTCGACTTGATTACCCTTGTGCTCGATCAAAAACCCCTCGCGAATCCACGCGGCCACGTCGGCCGTCAACAACTCCTTGCATCGTTCCTGGCACGTATACGACTCACCACGCAAGTGGATTTCCTCTTCGAATTGTGCGACCAAGCCGATGGCCGCGAAGTCGTCGCTGCGACCGAGGTCGATGGCACCGAACACCGCATCAGCATTCCGAAAGTCCGCCATGTCTGACGGGCACGCCATCCATACTTCTGGGATTATCGCTCGCTCGTGAGAAGTCGTCTCCACGTTGGCGTGGTACCTCATAAAGGCGTTATGTGCCGAAGGCTTGAACTTAGCCTCTCTGGCCTTGTCTCGCAGGTAGTCAACCTTGACGCTTACGCCAAGATTCGGGTTTGCCTTCGGCCAGTTCTTTTCGTTGTACGGGTCGTCTTCCGGGTCGAGGCTGGCGACGAACGCAAACAGCGTGTCGGACACATTGACTCGCGTGTCGACGGATTCTAATACCCTGGTCGCATATTCCAATTCCTCTTTCCAGATCAACGACCGATCGTCGCCGGCCGTCGTGATGATCAGCTCGAGCGGTTGCTTTCGCGCCGCCCCGCCCGTGCTCATCTCGTCGTGCAGGTTGCGGTGTCGCTCACGCCAGGCGTGCAGCTCGTCTTTGATCACTCCGTGCGGGTTGTAGCCCGATTGGTCTGAATCACTTCCGAGCGGTTTGAATACGCCGTCGTTAGCAGCAAACGTAATCGCCTTCGTGAATATCTCGCCCCGCTTCGACAAGGCCAGCGACCGCCGAACCATCCTCTTTGCTTCTTCGTGGACGATTCGTGCCTGGTCCTCCTTGGTCGCAACGACGTAGACCTCCGCACCGCCTTCCATCGGCTCGTCGAACATCGCGAGCAATAGTCCGATCGCGGCGCAAAATGTCGACTTCCCGTTCTTCCGGGCGACGCTGATGAACGCCTTACGAAATCTCCGGGTCTTGTCCTTCTTTCGCCGCCAGCCAAACAGGCTCCACACGATGAACTTCTGCCACGGCTCCAGCTTGAGCGGCTGGCCGGCCCACTCTCCCTTGGACTGTGGACACAGCTGCAAAAAGTCGATCGCGTTATTAGCGTACTGCGGAACGAATCGATACGACCACCGCTTCCCAACTCTTGCCTTCTCTAGGTCTGCCAGGTGACGACGCACCGCCAGTTTCACCAGCCGGCTCGCAACGATGGTCCCTCGCTGCACTCCGTTGATGTACTCCTGGACATGCTGGCCATGGTCGTCTGTTGCAATCATGCACGCTTCCCAATGAGGTTGTCGAGCGGATCAGTTGTCTCCTGTACGTCGTATTTCAGTTTCGTTCTATCAGCCGGAGTCAAGCCAAACCGCGAAGCCATGTCGACAAAGTTTCTCCAGGCCGTCGTGGCAGATGTCTGCAGCGGCCGGTAATCTTCGTCTCGCGGTGAGGTCTTCTCGAGACACCCTTGCACTCGGCGGTATTGGTTGTACCACTGGCACATCCCAACCAACGAGTCTGTGTCGCACTCACCACCCCCGGCCTGGTAGACAAAGTCGATAACGCGGTCCCACAACTTGCCGCCCCATCGGCCGAGACCCCTGGGCTTGATCAACGCTCCGTCAGCCAGCGGCGACGCTCCTTGTCGACTCGGCTGATAGGTTCCTTGCCGCATGTGGAGCGTCACGGGTTTTGGGCGACGTCCCATTTTTTGCACTCCTCATTTTTCGCACGATATTTTTAAAGGGCTTGGTGCGGTCTACAGTTTGGCTGATCTGTAGAATATCCGACCCCCTCCACCTATCACTCGCCTCGTGCCGTCCTGATCGAATGACATCGCTTACACAGCGGAATCACGTTCGACGGATCAAACATCGCATCCGGTGCGTCGGACACCTTGGCTACGTGGTGCAGTTCCGTCGCCTCCGTCAGTCGGCCGGCTGCCGAGCAGTCGCGACAATCCGGCTCCCTGTCTAAGATCTGCTTCCTATGTCTCCTCCACCGTCGGCCATACCCTCTCTTTGCTGCCGACTCTCGCGGTTGCGACTCTCGCGGCTTATGGCCGGGACATCCGACTCGGCCACAGATCGTACACCGGCTCTTTACTGCGATCGCCATTAGTCCGCCGCCGTAATCACAATCACCAACTCACGACCACCGATGGGGTATGTGTCCCGCTCGGACCCTGAGTACACAGTGAACCACCCGTAGAACGTCCCCTCCGTATCCACATCAGCCGACTGGAAGTCGTACTGAACCTTGCCGGCTGCCGCGTCCGTCACCGTCACACCCGTGGTCGTCTCGGCGACCTTAACCGTGCCGGCCGAGTCGACCATGTGGAACTTGACCGTGAGCCCCGTCAGGTCCACGGCCGCGAGTACGCCGCTCGAATTCTTCTGCTGCAGGGTTGCGCCCATCGGTGTCAGGGTGTCACCCACGCTCAGTTCGTGCCGCTTGATCGTCATGTCAGTTACCCGCTAGCATGTCAGTTACCCGCCAGGTCGTATAGTTCCGTGCTCGGTCCCTCGACGGCGTAAGTCTCGGTGGACGGCCCTTCGAGTGTGT
>CAYXGR010000063.1:1915-11793 GCA_964464525.1 uncultured Planctomycetaceae bacterium | reverse complement strand
GACATGGCGTCTACGAGGTCGTCGATGTGGCGGCTGACCATCCACATGGGGATGATGAGGAGACCGGCGCCGAGGAGGACGAGGCAGGCGCCCATGGGGGAGGGGAGCTGGGAGATGGCGGTGAAGCGGCGCTCGATCTCGGATTGCAGCTCAGCGATGCGGGTGGTGTTGTTCTCGGTGGTGGGTTCGATGTGGAAGGTTACGTTCCGCAAAAGGGGGAAACCGCGGATGTGGATCGACATCTTGCGGTCGTCGGCCTGCCAGGATCGCTCGTTCCAGGATCGGCTTTGCCAGTGACCGGCCCAGCCGAGGCGGCGGATGGATTCCTGGAGGAGCCTGTGGGCACGCTGCTCGGAGATGTTGTAGATGACGAAGCCCGCGTTTACGGGGGGGAGTAGCCGGATGAACAACAGGGCCAGGGCCAGGAGACCGGCGACGTAGAGCCAGCCCAGGCCGGAATGGACGAACAGGGGCAGCGGCCAGACGAGTAAGGGAATCAGGACGACGGTGAGCGAGAGAAAATCGGATCGGCTGGAGACGAGGTGGGGGCGGGCGTGGCTGTTGACGAGGCCGAGGGTGAGGAAATAGATCGAGATGGGGGCCACGCAGGCCACCAACATCAGGACATCGACGACTTGGTAGTTCCCAATCTCCATTCGAGGTTCTCGATAATGGGATGCCTCACTCCGCGTCGGCTTCTAAGGAATCTTCCGGATCGGGCGCGGGGCGGTCTACGTGTTCTCCCTTCTCGGCGACTTTTCGGTACCCCAGGTATTTTATCACCTCGAGCACCTCGGTCCAACTGGGGAAGGGGCGTTTATTGGCCCGCTTGTATTCGTCGATGGCCATGACGAACTCGAATTGCTCTGCGCTGAGTTCGCCTTCCTCTGCTGATCGACGCGATTCGGAACGACGCCGGCCCGGTCCGCGACGGCGTTCGAGCCCCTTGCGGCGGTCGGTGACGGTCTTACGGCGGCTTGAAACCTTGCCCCTGCGATCCTGCTCGACCGCGGCCGCCTCCTTGTTTGAATCCGATGATTGATCCTTGGCCATGCGCGTGGTCCTCCCATGGGCCCCATTCTCGGGGCAATTCCCCCGGATATCATCGGCTATAAATCATCCTCGTCTTCGGTCGGATCGTCATCACCGTCGAAATCATCGTCGTCATCCATGTCCAAGTCGTCGTCGTTATCGAGGTCGTCGTCGTCATCCTCATCGTCGTCGTCGTCGTCAAAATCGTCCACATCCTCATCGTCGTCCTCGATCTGGGCCTGTATGGTCAGGAATTCGGATGCGTCGACGAGCCTGTCCGACGGAATCAGGACGGCGATGCCACACGGCGCCGGTTTGCCCGTGCCGGCTTCGATGTAGGCCGGGATGGCGTTGTTCAGCAATACCTCGCAATGCGATCTGGCTTCATCCACGGTCCTCGCAAATGCGACTTCCACAAAGTCCGCCTCCGCCTCATGAAAAACATGTTCGGAGGCCAGTCCAAATCTTACCATTCCTCAATGACTCCTTGCTCGATACTGATCCGTTCCCATGAAAACCGTCATGTGGTGAAGTGAAACACAAATATTGGGCCGCAAACCTGCCTGGTCCGGCTAGGTTGTATCGCGGGCTTGCTTCCTGGTGAATTCACACCGAATTGTCTGAGTCGCCCGGCGTTCTGCATTCGACCGCCCACACGGGCGATATCTCTGATCGATGATCGATCAATGGACATGAGATTACCCATCCGGGGTATTGAAAGTCAAATAGTAGTTTGGGGGGGACAGTCGAAACGTCAAAAAAAAGAAGATGAGGAGTCAGAAGAAGAAAAAGGCGGGGGAATAGAGGGTGATGTGGGCGATTGGTGGGCGGACACCCACGTATTCCTCATTTCGGTACGTCGGGATGGCTCAAAATCGGGTACATGGGGTATTCGGCACTGCTTGAAGCAGTGGCACACTCGGCATTTCAGGCAACCATGCGGTTTTGCGGGTTGGTAAGCATGATACCCAACGCGCCGGTTGGAAACCGGTGCCCTGCGCGGGAGGCCACGGCCTAACGACTTCGTCGTTAGACCGTGCCACCCATCTGGTTGGAAGCCGGCGCCACAGCTTGTGGCCACTGTTTGAAGCAGTGGCACGCTCGCTCTTATTGGTTGGGCAGGACCGAAATCGGCTTTTGCTCCTGGCTTGAGGGGGTCGGACGGAAGAAGAAGAGACCGCCGCCGGGGCTGCCGCTCCGGACTGAGTATTGGGCTTCCAGTGCCTTGTCTATGCGCGTCTTGACGTCCGCCAGGTGGGCTTCGGAGGCGATGTCCAGTTGCGCCCTGTCCAGGGTTTTTCCGAGCTTCTTCGTGAGCCTTCTCAGATTCAGCCTGGCGATGGCGTTGGCGTCGGCGGGGATGAGACCGCCCGGTTCACTCAGAACCATGTCCAGCAGCATGCCGAGGTGATTGCGCTGGAGGTTCCGCCGGAAGCTGTTGATGAACGGCTTTCTATTCGTTCCTTCACGGTCCGAATCATCCAACTCGGTCCAGATCTCCTCCGTGATTTTGGAGATATGTTCTCCGAGGGTATAGATGTCGTCACCCTTGGGGAACTTGACCTGGTTGTCATGGATGCGGCCGATGGTGAAGGGGTTCATCATCGTAGTCAGGCATCGGAACTGTGCCCCCGCGACGAAGTCGTGGATATTGAAATCGACATAGAAGTCGTAGTCGTCCGATCCCCAATGGCTGAACCGTCCCGGAGCGAGCTTGCTGAGCAGGTCGGGATCGATCTGGTAGGCATCTTCCGCGAAGACCTTGTCGCAGACAAATTTCAGGGCTTCACGCTGCTTGTCGGCATCGACGACGGTTACCGGCGTTCGGGCATCCTTGTCTCCCTTGTGATCGCGGTTGATGATTTGACCGCCGGGGAAGCGGGCGACGTGACTGGCCGCCGAGGCTCGCTGGCCCATGACGAGGGCGAAGGCACGTCGTAGCTTGGTGTAGGACTGACCGTCCTTCACGGCCCAATCAGAGAGATCCTTCAGGAGGCTCTGGGCGAGCCGATTCTGTCGCCGGGAATAGTCCATCACATCCCGGCCGGCATCGAATCGATTCGACAGTGGATCGGGTGAAAGGAAACTCATCGTGTCTTCATCGGTGGCATAGTCGAGACCGGCCTCGGCTACACGACCCGCGACACCCTTGAGCATCTCCTTTTCGCTTTTGTAGGGTTTGCCGGTGGGGCGATAGCCGTATTCGATGGCCCAGTAGTCGTAGGGGCCGATGGTTCGAGTCACGAAGGAGCCCTGTGTGTCTCCACGGGGGGCCAGGATCGGCGGGTTGTAGTCCATGACGGAGCCGACAGTGGCTTCGCCCGCCAGGCTGGATTCCTCGATTTCCTTCATGGGCATCCAGGTGCTGGCCTTGAAGTTGTGTCGCAGGCCGAGACAGTGGCCGACTTCGTGGCAGACAATTTCCTTGATGATCTGGCCGATGAATTCGTCGCTGTTTCGGCCGAGTCCCTTGGCCTCGAGGGCGAGACCGGCGAATTGCATCTGGTAGGCCATGCCGGAGGCACATTCGCACATCGGCCTGCCCTTTTTCTGCATGTAACGCATCAGATTTTGATGGAATTGCTCGTCGGGATCGTCGTGCAGACGAACATTGGGCAACAACAACTCCCTGGGAGAGTGATACTTCCATTGCGGGTAGGCCTTGAAAAAGGACTGGAGGTAGGGGTTGTAGGCTTCCCAGGATTCTTCGCCGCCGGTCAGCCGGTCGTATCGCGAGACATAGGTGCGGACCATGGCGTCGTCGAAGACGATGTCGGCATCGAAGATCTGACCGGTGAGGGGGTGGGCGCGAGACGGCCCCATGGCGAAGCCCCGGCCGGTGACGATCCAACGGAAAAAGTTCCATCGTGCATCTTCGGGATCGAGGTTTCGCGTCTCGGGGTCGTAGTCTTCCTGCTGTACGACGACGAGGGCGTCGAGGAAGCCGCATTTCTCATAGGCCTTGTTCCATTCCAGGATTCCCTCCTTGACCCAACGGCGGTACTTGAGGGGAACCGTTTTCTCGATGTACCACTTGATCGGGTTTTTCGGGGCGCTGAGCTTGGCAGTGGGATCCCGCTTCTCCAGTCGCCAGCGGTTGATGTATCGATTGAAGAGGGTCGGTGCATCGTGGTTTTTGGACCAATCCTTTCGGACGGTTAGAAAGTATCCGACGCGATCGTCTGCAAGGCGTGGTTTGTAGCCCTTCGCGGACTCGGGAATCTTCGAAATGCTGTAGTGGAACTGGGTTCGCTTGCCGGCGCCTCTTCGAAGCATGGCGAGATCGATCGAGAGTTCGACGTTTCCGGGGAATGCTTTGTACTTGACCCACTTGCTGAGGGAGGGATTGACGACGCCGCCTCCCATGGGGCCGATGCCGGCAAAATCGGTCTTGAACAGGCCATTCAGGTCGACAATCAGATCAGATCCCTTGGTTGTGAGGATGGGGATCTTCTTGAGGATGATGTCTCCGCCGTAGCTTCGTTTGATGACATCAGCCACGGGCTTGCCGGCGCCTTCGACGTAGCGCGGGTCTACTTGCATGAGAATCAGGTTTTTATCCATGCGCTCGAGATAGGCGAGGAAGTGGTCGAGCTGGAATCCGGTAGCGACGGAACCGCCGGACATGCTCGAGGAGATCATGAACTTCCTGGAGACCAGCGAGCCGGGAATCTGTGCACGAAGCGAGTCTTTTTTCTTGTTGTACCAGAGTTTGAAGAAGGGCTTTTCGGCAGTTGGGACTTCCTTGTAGTCCTTCATGGCCTTATCAAAGGGCGGGAAGTCGGGCTTGGGCTTAGCCGCCTTGGGTGCGGACGCTCCGGGCTTCGGTGCGGCACTTGCGGCCATCGCGCTGGTCATGCCAACGAGCATAATCACAGCGAGTGAGAGTCGGTAACATCGTGTTTTCATCGATAACTCCTTGTGTTGGTGGATATTGAGGCTGGTTTCATCATCATGGGGATTCGCCGTGGATGAGGACATGGCGTCATCTGTAGCGGGTACACCATCATGTATACCGTCATGAAGTTGAGAATGTTTCGCATTAAATAATTGAACCGCGGCTTCCTTGTTCGCGGCTGTCCGCGATCATACCCTAATCTTGCGATGATGGCGAAGGAATCACAGCCAGACCCTCTGCGAACGAACCGGGATTAACCTGACGCGGATAGTCCGAATACAGGTCGCCAGGCGAGCCATAGGCGAACGACTCAACTCCTCGTCTATCTATTGAGATCGGATCAGGCTGTGGGTTCTTCAGTTTCGACTTAAAAATCACAGGTTCTGCACATTTTTGTGGATATTCAGGAGCGGTTTTTTATCCGTTCCTGTTATTGATTCTGCTGGTATCAGCTCACGAAACGCGTTCTAACCATATTGAACTATTGAAGATATGTCAATCATTCAGAACCTCGGTGAGAACTCGGTCCCTTGTTCTCCCAGACTTGCCTGATTCTCATACGCTGAGTGAGGGAATCCGGTTTCAGGCGACACCGAGGAATTGACACCCCACAAATAACGTGCTAGGTTCCCTCGCCCGGAATTGATCGGTGGAGTGGATACACATGCAGAGCCATCGGTTCGAGACCGATATACGCTCGGCACGGTGTTTGATCGATCCGGACCCGAGTGTTTCTCCCAGGTCCATTACGATGATAACTGTTTTCTATTTAGGAAGTTATCGTATCAATGGCAAAAAAAACCCAAAATAAGAAGACCGAGCGTAGCCCTGCGAAGCGCCGAAGTGCCGGCGTGAAGGGGGCCACGAGCCTGGTGATTGTCGAATCGCCGGCCAAGGCGAAGACCATCAACAAGTATCTCGGCTCGGATTACGTCGTGAAGGCCAGCAAGGGCCACGTTCGGGATCTGCCGCCCCACGAGTACGGGGTCGATCCCGGCGCCAATTTCGCTCCCAACTATGTGGTTCTTCCCAATCACAAGAAGGTGCTGGATGAGCTGAGAACGCTCGCGGACAAGGCCGAAAAGGTCTTTCTGGCCACCGACATGGACCGCGAGGGCGAGGCGATCGCGTGGCATCTGATGCAGGCGCTGGAGCTGCCCCTGGGGAAGACCCAGCGCGTGGTCTTCAATGAGATCACGAAGAGCGCCATCCGTGATGCCTTCGCCGATGCTCACGAAGTGAATATGAGCAAGGTTGATGCCCAGCAGGCCCGGCGCATTCTGGATCGGATCGTGGGGTATGAGCTTTCGCCGCTTCTGTGGAAGAAGATTGCCAAGGGGCTGTCGGCAGGGCGGGTGCAATCGGTCGCCGTGCGGCTGATCGTGAACCGGGAGGATGAAATCCGTGCCTTCGAGCCGCAGGAATCCTGGTTGATCGATGGCATGTTCAGCAGTGATCCCGGTCAGGCGGCGGTGCTTGCGAAGCAATGGCGTGCCTTTCTCGACGACGACAGCATCGACGGGCCTCGTACCCAGAAAGCACAACAGGGCTGGCTCTGTGAGCACGGTTGTTTCCAGACGACGCTGGTAGAGGTTGGGGGTAAACCGTTCAAACTGCTTGGCCGGCTCGATCGGAAGAAGCCGGTGCCGGAGATGTTTCTCAGTGCGGTGGACGAGGCTCGACCGCTGGCGGAGGCGTTGGGCTACGCGGTTGACGACGTCAAACGCACGGGATGGGAGGACTACGCGCATCTGGGCCTTCAACGGATTGAGCTGTCGGGCCATACGGTGGTGCCGGGGGGGCCAGATTTCGCGGTCAAGTCGATCGACACGAAGCGAACACGATCGAAGCCACCGGGGCCGTTTACAACGGCGACGCTGCAGCAGGCGGCGTCCAATCAGTTGCGTCTGTCGGCGTCGCGGACGATGCGTATTGCGCAGGGACTCTACGAAGGCATCGATATCAAGACGGGTGAGGGAAGCGTCGGCCTGATCACCTATATGCGAACGGACTCGGTGAATCTATCGAAGGAGTCGCTTGGCGCTGTCCGCGGCTGGCTGGCGGATTCGTTCGGCGAGAAATATCTGCCGTCCAAACCCAACCTTTATGCCAGTTCCAAAAAGGCGCAGGAGGCACACGAGGCGATACGGCCGACGGACGTTACGCGAACGCCTGAGGACATGAAGGGGCACATGACGGCCGAACAGCACAAGGTGTATTCGCTGATCTGGAAGCGATTCGTGGCCTGCCAGATGACGCCTGCTGAGTGGGACGCAACGAGTGTATTTATATCCGCCACGACGACGCAGGGGGAGGCGGTTTTCAAGGCGACTGGGCGGGTGCTTGTATTCGATGGTTTTTACAAAATCGCCGGGCAGCCAAAGAGCGGGGACGACCAGACGCTGCCGGCGCTGGCGGTCAATCAGCCGGTCTCGCCGCTGGAGATTCGGCCGATGCAGAAGTTCACCTCTCCGTTGTCGCGGTTTACCGAGGCATCGCTGGTGAAGACGCTCGAGGCCGAGGGGATTGGCCGGCCGAGCACCTACGCGGCGATCATCAAGACGATCCAGGATCGGGGCTATGTCGAGCAACAGGATCGCAAGTTTCAACCGACCTCGCGGGGGGAAGTTGTCACCGAGAAACTGGTGGCCCACTTTCCCAAGATTATGGATATTCGATTTACCCGTCAGGTCGAAGACGAACTGGACAAGATCGAGGAGAAGCAACTGGACTGGCACCACGTTCTGCACGATTTTTACGAGCCCTTCAAGGAATCGCTGATTCGGGCGAACGATGAGATGGAGCGGGTTCGAGCGGAGCCGAGCGAGTATGTCTGCGATCAGTGCGGCAAACAGATGGTCTATCGCATGGGTCGCAATGGGCGATTCCTGTCATGTTCGGGCTATCCGGAGTGCAAGGTCGCCAAAAACATAGACAAGGATGGAAAGCCGATCGAGCCGATCAAGGGCTCGGCGCCCTGCGAGAAGTGCGGTTCGGAGATGATTGTTCGGAAAGGGCCGAGCGGGGCATTCCTGGGCTGTTCGTCCTACCCGGACTGCAACAATACGATGCCCTGCAACGAAGACGGAGTGCCGCTGAAGAAGGTTCGAGCCGAGGATATCAAGGTTTCGTGCGTCGAGTGCGGTTCGGCGATGGAGGTGAAATTTGCGCGGGGCCGATCGTTCCTCGGTTGCAGCACCTATCCGAAATGCAAGGCGACGACACCGATGCCGGAGGGGGTTTATGTCGAGAAGCCCAAGCCGGAGGACGCGGGGGTTCGGTGCGACAAGTGCGGCCGGGCGGTGGTGATTCGCAAGAGTCGGCGGGGTCCGTTTTTGAGCTGTTCCGGCTTTCCGCGGTGCCGCAATGCGATGCCGCTGGACAAACTCGAACACCTGAAGACATTGGAAGCGGAGGGGAAAATCCCCGACGCGCCGACTGAACCGGTCAATGGGAATGGAAAAGCGACACGCGGCAAAACGCGACCGAAGAATTTGACGAAGGAGGAAATCGCCGAACTGGGTCCACCGCCCGCCGGATTTGCATGGACGCGAACAGGGCGACCGGTGGTGGAGGTGTTGCCGGAGAAGGCGTTGACGTGTTTCGAATGCGGCGAAGAGATGATGCTGCGATCGGGGCGCTTCGGTCCGTTTTTCAGTTGCCACAGCACCAAGTGCAAGGCGATTGCGAACCTGCGGGGCGAGGCCAAAAAACAGGCTGAAGCCAAGGAGAACGAAACGCGTCCGCAGTCGATTGAGACGGATATTGATTGCCCGGATTGCGGGAAGAAGATGATCCTGAAGATGGGGCGGGCGGGGCGATTTCTGGGTTGTACCGGCTATCCGGACTGTAAAAAGACAATGGAGCCGCCGCCGGGACTGCTTCGAGAGATCGCCTCGACGGCGAAGGCCTCGGCTTAATCTCCGGACCAGAGTGCCCGGATGAGTTGCCTACGTAACTCGGCGTGACTAGCATCTCGGGCGTGCTTGTTCTGGATACAACGAAGGCGGTCGTCGATCAGGCGACACACGTTCGCATCGATGACGCGGCGATCGACCGGTGGGCGCAAGGCCTGACGCAGGACGCGCTGCGACCGTCGGGGCACGACTTGTTTGCACACCTTCCCGGCTCGCGGGAACAACTGGCCAACCTGATTCTGTTGATCGACGCGTTGAACTTCTGCTTCTGGTCGGAGGATCCGATTCAAATCCAATGGCGGGGCAAGACCTACGAGCGGTTCAACGCCATGTTTGTCTCGCTGATGCTGGCAGCGAAGTATGAACCGAGGTGGGTGGAGGCCGAATATTGGCTCAGCGTGCCGTCGGAGGAGATTCGGGAGGTGCTTTGCGGCAAGGGGGAACTGCTGCTGCTCGAAGAGCGGGTACGGATCGTCCGGGAGACGGGCAGGGCCTTGCTGGACCGGTTCGACGGCCAATTTATCCATGCGGTCGAGTCGGTGAACGAACAGGCGTGGCCGTTGGCGGTTCTGTTAATGACGAATTTCGATTCGTTTCGGGATGTGAGCGATTATCGCGGCAAGGCGGTTTACATCATGAAGCGGGCACAAATCTGCGCGCTGGACCTGTCGGTCGTCTGGCAGCAGCACGACCATCCACCGCTGGAGGGGCTGGAAACGTTGACGGCCTTCGCCGACTATCGCGTGCCGCAGGCGCTGCGCCATCTGGGCATCCTGATCTACTCGCCGGAACTGGCCGAGTCGGTCGATAGACAGCGAGAGATCGAGCGGGACTCGGACGAGGAGATCGAGATTCGGGCCGCAACGATACAGGCGGTGGAACGAATGCGGCAGACTACTCTACAATCCGGGATTCGCTCGGAGGCCTGGCGGCTTGACTGGTATCTGTGGCATCTGTCTCACGATCCGGCGGTGCGGGCGAACCATCACAGGACGCGAACCGTTTATTATTGAGTTACGAGTTACGAGTTA
>CAYXGR010000063.1:0-1815 GCA_964464525.1 uncultured Planctomycetaceae bacterium | reverse complement strand
GAGATTCGACGGGTGCCATGCTTACACGACCCGGTCTCATGGGTCGGGTAAGCATGCCGATCCCATGGGTCGCAGTTCCGTAGAGTGGGCACAGTCCACCATTTTTTCTGAGCAGATTGCGGGAACCCTTGTCACTGTTGGAAATATATAGTTTGGAATCCGGCGACACATTTGGGTATCGAGTTATGAGTGATTTGTTGTGTTGTAGTCTGCGTTTCAGGGCGGTCCTTTTCCTGTCGGCGCTGTTGCTGGTCGGAGGAGGTTGCGCCGGGGCGGCGGGGATCGGCGAGATTCCCAAGGCGGATTTCACGGACGATTCGCTCGACTCGATCATGGAACGGATCGGATCGGATCCCCTCTCATTTCTGAAACAGAGCCTGGCCGAGACGCGCACCCTGAAGACCTTTCGAATGACGTTCGAGCGGCAATCCCGGCTCGGTCTGTTCAAGACGCTGAAACCGGCGGAGCGCATGGTCGCCGAGTTTCGAGAAGATCCCTTCAGTGTTCACTTCTCATGGATCAGCGAGGGCAGTGAATATGCCCAATGCGTCTATGTCGAGGGTAAGAACAAGAATCGCGTGGCCCTGCTGCCCAGAAGTGGATTTCTCGGGGGGAAACCGGCGGTCTCGAATTATCCGATCCACTTCGCGGTCATGTTTCACAAGGCCCGCAATCCGATCACGGATTTCGGCCCGCGGCGGATGATGGAGCGGACGCTGGATCGCATCGAAAAGGCCCAATCCCTTGGCGATGTCTCGATCGAACTGATGGGTGCGAAAAAAGTGGGCCCGGATGAGGAGCCCTGTTTCCACATCAAGGTCGTGTATCCCCCGGCGGACGAATTCCCGAGCAAGCTGCATGATCTCTATATCAGCACGCGGACGCATCTTCCTATGGCCACGTATCTGTGGTTGTCGACGACCGATGAGCGGACGCCGGAGACGCTGGACGCGCGGTATGTCTATAGTCATCTGGAACCGAATATTGCGTTGACAGATGCTGATTTCGTGCTGGCGGAGCGGCAGAAGGACATTGGATTGGGTGAAAACGAGGCGGCGGCGCCCGCCGGCTATGATACTGAGACGACGGCGGCGAAATAAGATCGCGCCTCCGCACAATAGTTCGTTGGAAGACGAACCAATGCGAACCAATGCGTTACAACGGCGCGGGAGGAGAACCCATGCGATTTGCGATGCATATGATCCCGGCGTGGGTGGCGCTTGCCGTCCTGGCAGGCTGCGATCCGGTTTCGGTGAATAAGGCCAAGGACGATGCCGCGGCGAAGGCGAAGGCGGCCCGGGATGCCACCACGCAGGCCGTGGGCGAGGCCCGGGAGAAGGCGAAACCCTACGTCGAAAAGGGTAAGGCGAAGGCCAAAGAGATTTATGAAAAGGGCAAGGAGAAGGTGGGCGAGCTGAAGGAAGAGGCAAAAGAGGCCGGGGCCGAGATCAAGAAAAAGGCCGGGGAACTGGTGGACAAGTCGAAGCCCTATGTCGACAAGGCGAAACGGGCCACGACGCAGGCGGTCGAAAAGGCCAAGACGGCGACGACTCAGGCGATTGAGAAGTTGAAGGGGGAAACGTCGGAAAGTCAAACGTCAAAAAGTCAAAACGTCGAAAAGTCGAAATAACAAAGACAAAAGCAACTGAAAACAAACAAAAAAAGGCAAAGTCAAGCTATTGGGGCGGTGGATGGAGTTGATGCATGCTTACCCGCCCCGATACTGCCGAGTCGTGTAAGCATGGCACCCGGCCCATGGGGTAGGGACCGAGAAAGGAAACTCGGTCCAGCGGTCAGCAGATGGGTCAGATGACC
>CAYXGR010000062.1:0-11858 GCA_964464525.1 uncultured Planctomycetaceae bacterium | reverse complement strand
CGATCAGAATTCGCACCAGGGCCAGCCCTGTTCCTGGTAGCTGATCCGCATGACATTCCCCGGCGTATCCGTCTCGTAGACGTAGTATCGGTGGCAGTCACAACCGTCGAAGCAGTCCCACCAGCCGTCGTCGATTTCCCACCGCCACACGCCACCGCCCAGGTCCGTCGGCGTCCAGTAGTTCTGCCCACCGAGCAGACCGTTCGGCTCTGTAAACTGAACCTCCGTGGCCGCCACATAGATCGTACCCAATGCGACGACATTCAGGTTTCCCGGAAAGGTGAGCACGTACCAGTCGCCGAATATATTGCTCACGTTGATGACCTGGTAGTCCGCGTTCAGACATTGGTAGTCATCCAGGGGGAGGCCGGCGATGAGGTTTACGATCAGTTGGTTCGGGGCCCAGGCCGGGGAGTGCGTTTCGCCCGCCAGGGTGGGTTCCGTCGCGCGGATCAGGCCGAGGTCGCGGTCGATCCGCTGATAGACAGGATCGGGCGCGAGCAGGGGGCCGGACGCTCCCAGCATCTCGAGCGCGATCTGTTCGGCCTCGGTATTGGGCCAGGGGGGGCCATAATCGAACAATGCTGATGATGGGGATAACAGAAGATCGACGAACGGCCCTACGTCGTTCAGATCCACAAGGCCGTCCTCGATGATGTCCGCAGCGCACAAGGCCCGTGGATCCATGCCGGCCGGATCGATCAGGGCCTGTGCGAAGAGGGCCACGTCCTCGCCATCGACGCGGAGGTCTCCGTTCACGTCCGCCGCAAGGCAGCAGACCTGGCCTTCGGCGATCCCCGAAGACACCACGATTGCCACCGCCACCCCAAAAACTACATACGTCTTCATACTTTCACCCTCCCGCGATGTGCCGCAAAAGGGCTTGTTCCCTTGCGGCTCCATTATACGACATCACCGGATGGATTTCATACATGGAGTAACATACTTCAAGTCGAAACCCGGGGACTGTATTGTGTGGCCGCAGGGGGTTGGTCCCGAAACATCCCCCTGCTTATCGGCCAGGTCACGAAGAATCACTTGCCTCAAATCCATTTGTATTGAACACTTAACTTCGACATAACAACGGGCGACAAAGTCGGCTCCCCGCCGACGATGCCGCGAAACAATCCAAGGTAGCTTTCATTAAGGAAGAGCACCATGAATTGGCTGAAAAAACAAGTTAAAGCGTTTATTGCGGACGATGCAGGCACGGTCGCCACCGAATACTCGGTGATGATCCTACTTGTAATCGTCGTATGTCTCGTGGCCGTGTCCGCCCTCGGCGAAACGGTTTCCAGCAACTTCGTGAATGTCGAAACGGTGTGGAATACCTACGCCTCATAGAGAAAAGCGGGCCGGTACAGGGTCGGCAGCGAATCTCCGATCCGACGGTCAGCCTCCACTCAGCAAGCGCGAGACAAACAGAGCGATGTCGCTCATATTGACGGTCAAGTCGCCGTTCAAGTCGCCCGCGCATGCGTAGTATTCCTGTCCGTTGCCCAGCAGGATGTTTGTAAATGGACCGATGTCGGCCCCCGTGATCGCCCCATCGCCGTCGATGTCGCCCAACGCGTTCGGACAACCGCAATCCGTGGGTGTGATATCCGCGGACAGTATGCGAACGATGTCTTCCCGGCAGAACGTCTTGACGAATGGATGGGAATTCTCCTTCAACGGTGTTCCCTCCTCATCGATAAACCGGTCCAATTGCTGAACCTCGACCACGACGCGCGAAGCACTGTTCGACGCCACTGTTGAACGCAACGTCGGATTCGTCGGATCAGTCACATCGACGACCTGAAGGCCAAGTTCCCGATTGGCGACCAGGGCATAATCGTCCACGCCGGGCGGAGTCATCTCGCTGGCAACGTCCACATCCACGGCATTGCCCCCCAGATTCGTGGCGGCGCCCACCTCGATAATCGCGTCCGGCCGAGTGATGTCGAACACATGGAGACCGGCCGCACCGGCAGCCACATACAAATAATCATGTTCGCGGGAGGGCGTCACGCCATCGGCGGGGACGTATCGCGTGTAGGTATCCAGACCCGCCGCACCGATCAATGGCAATCCACCGGCCAGACGGGGTGAGGCGAAATCCGGCAGCAAATCGACAACCCACAGACCGTAGCCCGGGTCGGCGACATAAGCGCGCGAGGCAAAATCGCTCCCCATCTGATAATGCGCATAGAGCGCCACGTCATCGGCGTGGATGCCACTGACGGTTCCGATGATATGCGGAACGCTGGGATCTGCCACGTCGACCACATCCAGCCCGGCCGATCCGGCGGCAACAAACAGATGAATGCCCCATGGTACGGCACGAACCGCCGTCGGAATCGGCACGACTGAAATCCACTGTGCCTCCGTCGGCACCCTGTTGTCATAGAGACGCACGCCTTCGCCCTGCACGACAACGTACAGGGTGTTCCCCGCACGGCTGACATCAATCACATGGATGCCCTCGATGATCGCGGCCGGGTTGTCGGGCACGCCCGCCCGCATGTCGTAGATGGCCAGCCCCGCAGCGCCCTGTGCAACATACAGATAATCAGCCGTACCCTCGATCACATTCGGCAGCGACACGATCGCCTCCGCGGGTTCGCCGGGCAACATATCCAACCGCAATGGATTGGCCGGATCGTCGTGCCGATCGAATATCCCTACTCCGCCGGCTTCCGCCACGAAGGCACGTTGCCGAGCGACCGAGTAGTTGCCCGATCCCAACCCAAGCGCCGGAGGCGATCGGTGACATTCGGCACAGGTTCGCACCTCTCCGCGCCCTCGGACCGTGTGTGGGTTCACCGGGTCGAGCGCCAGGCCCGACAACCCGTTCACGGTGTAGGGCATGGCAAAATCCAGAATCTTGCTGCCATCCGCCGCCGTCACATCCGCGATGGGCTGGCAGCCGACGATATAGGGGGCGATCTTGCCGCCCGCATTCGGACCCATCATGAAGCGCTGGAATGCCTCGAAGATCTTGTTGTTCGTCCGTGCGCGGCCTTGCTCCATTTCACCCGTCATCATGTTCAATCCGCGGTATCGCTCATCCCGCTCAAAATGACAGCCGAAGCAGTTCGGCGTCCACGACGAATGGCAGGCGTAACATTCCAAACCCCCTTCTTCACGCAGGTGGTTCTCGTTCATCGCGCACGATGCACGTGGATTGAAAATCGGCGATGTGGGATCAACAATGTCCATCGCCTGACGCAGCAAATGATCCTGCCCATCCACCTTCGACACCACCGTCGCACTACCATCTTCATTCCAGTGAGCATTCCTGAGTGGGATGCCGTCGTTGTCCAGCAGGGAACCCTCTGCCCATGGCGTACCGTGACATGTCTGACACTCGATCTTTGTTGCCTGATCCATATGGCCGTAGATGTTCCCTTCACCCATGATCTCCTGCCGGGTGTGGCAATCGATGCAGTGCATGCCGTTGGACCAGTGGATGTCGGCCGGATTCGTCTCGGGATCGACCATGTGGAAGTTGCCATTAAACCGCTCGTCCGTCGTGCCCGGCACGCCAGGCCCCGATGGCAGACGAGGCGGCATCTGGGCACGCCCCGTGTAGTTCAGCCCGATCCGCGATCCGCGATGATGGCAGTGCAGACATTGTTCCGTCGGAATCGCCCGTGTAATCCGGTGAATGATGGGATGACCCGGTTCACTGTGGTCGATCGACAGGTCGGCGCTTTGCGAGAGACCGTCATTGGCATAAGGCATGTGGCAGGCCACGCACCCATCCGCTCGATAGACACCTTCGGCACCAATAGCCCCACGATAGCCCTTACCCCGCGACCAGAGATGGCACCGGGCACAGGCCTGGCTCGGAACCGCCTGAAAGTGTGTCGAAATCAGGGACGGATCGTTGCCAGAATCGTAGATTGCCAGGTCTTCCAGAGAGGCCACGGCGCCACGGGCCATTTTCTTGTCGGAGAAGGGTGGATTCAAATCTGCGTCCGTGATCGCAAACGTTCCATATACGGGGGTCTTCGTATCGACCACATTGTTCTGATACAGTCCCCCGGCATAATGACCCGCCGCCGTGGCCATCATGCTTTTCTTGACGTACGAAGCGATGGTCGGATGACACAGCCCACAGGTTCTATCCACAACACGCAGGTTCGAGGGGTTGACAAATTGCTGGTATGGGAGGTCATAATCCAGCGGCGGCACGGTCTGGTCCATGATGACCGGAAGCGTCGGCTGAACATGAGCGATTTTCTTATCCGTGGCGATTCCATCACCCCCATGACAAAAGGTACAGGTAAGGAACCCGCCCATCGCCGCCGCAGCATTCTCTATATCACCATGACAACTGAGGCACCCGACATCATCCCCCCCGGGCCACGATGCGTCGCCCGGTTTGATAAGGGCCCCTCGTACTTCTGAAATGCCGTGGCCATGTCTTGCTTCGAGGGGCGCCGCCGCATCAGCCGGATTCGCCGCGTTCGCTTCCGAGTCGATGCGATCCCCATTCCCGCCGGCCCGGACTTCGGCGACACCTTGAAACGCGATAGCACCCAGCGCGATCCAACAGACAGTACGTGTCATCATCTCACTTCCCTCCAACGAATCATTCAGGGCACACGGGAATCATGTGTTCAACGAACCCGCACCTACGTGTACGCCTTGGGGTCAGGTATTGCGCCTGGATTGTGATTGCGTGGCGTCCACGCTAATTACCTTGAAAACTCTATCCATATCCAGAAAACCATTATATCAAATTGGATCCGTTCAAGCGATGGCCACAACCGGCAGCCGATAGCGAGATCCAGCGACAATATTGGACAATCGGGATCGATAAAGTCGGGATCGGTGAAGATGTATCCAGAAGTACTGGGAATACCACACACATACCCAGCCCTCGGTTGATTCCAGGACAGAATGGAACAGGTGTAGAACGAGGGTCCAAAATCGGGATCATCCCATTCCGGACTCACCATGGAACGGGAATGGGCCGGCCACACGGAAATTCGGCGCACTCAGATCCGCAGAAAAAACGCGGCCGGCGCCGTGAGATGTCCCCTCCAGAAAATGCGTTCTCACGGGCCGAACCGCGTCAGGGGGCGATCAGGGCTTGTACAAAGAGCTGGATGTCGTCGCCATTGGCGGATGTGTCCCCGTTCATGTCCGCCGCCGTGGCGTGGCACGGATCCGTGTCGATGCCGAGCAGTACACCGACCATTGTGGGTGAATCGTTCATGTCGACCATGCCGTCGCAGTTGATATCACCGATCGGGAATGCGGACGCGAACTCGTATGGGCCCATGTCCACGACCGGCGGCGGCCCGATGCCGGTGTCCAGTGTCGAAGGATCGTCGAAAAATCGCGGATTGCCGTCGAGGTCCATCGTCACCCCCGGCGGCCAGGCGGTGTTGTCGGCGGCGTCTATGCAGGGAGAGCCCGCCTGAAGATGGAAATCACCGGAGATGGGATTCACGAAGAGCGGATCGGCTGAGGTGCTGCCCGGGAAGTTCATCGGATCAGGTGGATTCTCACCGGGTTCGGGGATGAGCATGCCCTGTACACAGCTATACTCGACGAGCCCTAGAGTACGGATATTCGAGTTGCCGATGCTCCCGTTGTTGTCCGTGTTGTTCCAGAAGATCGAACCCGAGACCTTGGCCCCCGGACCGACCACCGCGCCGCCGTAGTTGTCGGAGAATCCGCCGTGCACGACACTGCCGATGAATTCGATTTCGTCGCCGCCGGCGATCGTGCCGGCCGCACCGGCACGTTCTTGTCCGCTGATGAAAACACTGATCGCGTCGTTGTTATTGAAGAGGCAGTTCAGGATACGCGTCGTGATCGGAGGTGCGGACGAACTCTGTACGGCACCGCCCACGTTGGAGACGTTGCCATTAAAGGTCGATTGGTTGATGAATGTGTCGCCCTGGCAGTAGACCGCACCGCCGCGACACCAACTGATTCCCCCACCTGAGCGGTTAAGAGCCGTGTTTCCGGAAAAGTCGCATCGTTCGATCGTGATCGTCGTGCCGGTACCGGAGTAGATGGCGCCGCCATGAGACCACCCGCCGGTCCCCTCGGCCTTGTTTCCCCAGAACGAACTGTCACGAACCGTCACTACGCCGGCGGTTTCGACGGACAGGGCACCGCCTTCACTGACCCAGTCGGAACTCCAGTTGCCGTTGAACAAGCAGTTCTCGATCGTGGCGTTGCTGATGGATGCCGAAATGCCTCCGCCCCGCTCGGCGAAGCACCTGGTGAATTCGCAGTTGGCGATGGTGGGATCGCCGTTCGATATGCGCAGGCCGCCCCCCGTTTGCTCGTTCGCGGGTCCAAAAAAGGTGTAACCATTGCGAATCTCGAAACCATCCAGGCGCGTCGAGGCGTCGACGACATCCATGGTCACGACGTGATACGCGTTCGGGAGATTGATAAACTGAAGAGTATCGTCATTAGCCAGATCGCCGCTCAGAATCGTCACGTTGACGGCCGGATCGCGCTGATTGAGCGAAGTCTCCCCGCCGACGAACCCGCCGTACACGGCCACGCCGCTGGGGATCTGAAAGCTGGCCGACGCAGGCCCGGCGGGCGGCGCGGGGGTGAAGGTACCTGCCACCACCCAGATCTCGTTCCCCGCCTCGACAAACGGCAGCACATCCCGCAACTCGGTATAGGCGTCCGCCCAGCTTGTTCCGTCGTTGGCCCCGGTGGCCGCAGGATCCACGTACCGGATGTTCGTGATGTTGCATTCCGGACCGTCCGGGACGTGGTCACAGGCGCCGGCAGCCTCGTTGCAGGAGTCGATCGTGCACGCGATGTTGTCATTGCAATCCACGGGCGGGCCCGGCTGGCAGCCCAATACCGGATCGCAGACCTCCACTCCGTCGCAGAAAATCCCATTGTCACAGGCCGCGTGATCGGGTGTATGGACGCAAATACCGCTGAACTCACTGCATGTATCCACCGTGCAGGGGATGCCGTCATCGCAAACGATCGGCGTGCCGGGCAGGCAGCCCAACACCGGATCGCACGTCTCCACACCGTTGCAGAACAGCCCGTCGTCGCAAACCGTGGCCACGTGATCGCAGGAATCGGTGACCTCGTTGCACACGTCGTCCGTGCAGGCGTTGCCGTCGTCGCAGTTGACCGGCGGACCCGGCTGGCAGAATCCGTTGACGCAGACCTCCACACCATTGCAAAATATGCCGTCGTCGCAATCGGAGTCCATGCCACAACTCGTCGTCGTGACCGTCACGCTGACATAATCCGTGAATAGCGCCCCGTCAATGTCGTTGAAGATCGCAAGGAGGGTGATGGTGTTATCCGCCGCGACAAACTCGGATACATTGGTCGTATAGGTGCCGGACACGACACCGTCCAGGGGGATGCGCACTGCCTGCGAACCGACCTGAATGTAGGAGGCCGACGTCGCGTTCCACAGCCAAAGCGCCTGGGGGGGGTCCTGGTCGGCGCTGCCTTCCCAAAGCACGTCCAACTGGTTGATCGCCGCCGTCGGCTCGGCAATCGTGAACACGAATCGCGTCGCCGCGTAGTCGCCGGTTTCCACGACGCCGGTGGTGTAGCGCACTTCGTCCGATACGGCCATCGCCGAATAGTCGGCCGTCGTAAGACCGGTCAACGGAACCGTGTTGATCATCGGCGGGATTGTGCCCGCCGGTACACTCACTCCATAGGCGAACCGATCCACGCCCGCGCCAGTGCTGAAGTCATAGACGCTGACGCCTCCGAACGACGCGGGCGTCAGACCCAGCCATCCGCTTATCACAACAGACACAACTGCCAATCTTCGACTCATCACATCCTCTTCTCTTTCATGCCCCCCCGGATTGTTGCACGGCTATCACGGGCCGACGAGCGCGCCTACGAACAGTTGGACATCCTCTCCATCGGAGGATCCATCGCCGGTCATGTCGGCCGCCGAAGTGTGACAGGGATCGGTATCCGTGCCGATGAGCACCTGCACGAAGACGGGTAGGTCGTTGGTGTCCACCGTGCCGTCACAGTTCGCGTCTCCCGGGATGAGGGTAGTCGGCAGGCTCTGCCACATGATCGCCTCGGTCCGGTTTCTCGAAGGAACGTAGCCACTTCCGACGACGAGGACCGTTCCATCGGCAGCGACCTCTATGGCTTCAGCGGTTGCGCCGCTGTACTCGGCGGGCAAGACTGTATTCAGATCGAACCAGGATTCCGGCGTACCGGCCCAGATGGCCGCGCTGCCGCCGACATTGCCGACCTGAAGACCACCGTGTGCATCGACCGCGTCTCCGGACTGCCCAGCGGGTGTCAGGTCCATGACCGCGCTGCCGCCGGAGATCCACATGATCGCATGATTGGTTGCGGCCCCCATGACTGCCGTACCCACAGCCTGGCCATCGGCCGCGCCGACGATCCATGATCGTGAAAAGCCTGCCGGGTGTAGATCAATGAAGCTGGACGCAGAGCCGGCCCACATGGCGGCGTGGTTGGTCCCCCCGACGGCGGATGTATTGATCGAACCATACTGGTACCCGCCGTCCACCGCATTGGCGAAACTGTCCGAGGCGGTACCGTTGGGATGCATGGAGAGGGCAGAGCCAGGCGGCGTCCACATCACGGCGCGGCTTGAATAATTCCCTACTGAATACTCATACGTCAACGTGCCGACAACATGCTGACCGTCGGTCCCGTTGGCGGAGTCGTATTCCGGTCCGGAGTTGTGCAGAGCCTCGGTGAATGTGAGCGGATTGCCCGTCCAGTAGGCCGCGGATTGCCACGCACAGGTCCAGGTCTGTCCACCTCCGGGACACGAATAAGTGTGCCAGTACCAGCCAACGAGATAATCGCCACAGACATCGCGAATGCTGCCGCCGACCGATCCGGCCGGTGTGATGTCGCTCTGCTGCCAGGTCGGACCGGTCCAGAGGACGGGATGGGCCAGGTTGAATGTTCGACCATCGGGAAGCACAGTCGGCGTGACACCCTCGCCTCCAATCCGCCCGTTGGAGACGCCGCTCGCGCGGGAGGATAACTGGGCCCAGGCGGGGTGGAGGTTGGTCACCAACCACTGTGTCGGCACCTCGGGGGTCTGGCGAATGGTTAAGACGGCCGGTGCGCTGAGTGTCGAACCGCACGCATTGGTCGCGACGACGTCGTATGTTGCCTCGTCCGCGAGGTCGGGCGCGCTGATCGTAAGAGTGGCGGCTGTGGCACCCACAATCGTACTGCCGGATCCCGTCGGACCGTCCACGAGAGGCTGCCCGTCGCGGCGCCATTGATAGGTGATTGGCGCCGCGCCGGATACAGCCCCGCCAAAACCCGCGATCGTCCCACTCCACGACGTCTGATCGACGGGTTCGTTGTCAAACGACGGACACCTCGGCGTAAAGAGCCGCTCGACGAGATCGGTTCCCCCAGTGTCATTGTCGCCGCCGATTGCGTAAATGTAGTCGTCGTCACCCAACACCAAAGCAAAATGACGACGGGGGGTTGCCATGGTCGAAACCACCACCCAGACGTTGGTTGCCGGCTCCCACTTGTAAACAGTTGACTGGGTCGTCCCGGCACCCAGAAGTCCCGACACGCCGCCGACGACATAGATGCGGTCATCGATTCCCCGAGCGGCCCGCGCCCCGCTGAGTGCGACGGGCATGTCTGGGATCGCCGTGTCGGACCAGGTTCCGCTCGCGATGTCATACTGAGCGACGTTCGCCGTTCGATCCGTCCCGGTTGCGTTGATGCCACCACAAACCAGGATGTGTCCATTCCCGTCGAACGCTGCGCATGAATCGGTCACGGGCGTCGGCAATGGCGCCAACACCTCCCAGGTGTTCGTCGCCGCGGTGTACCGATCACAGTAACCCGAATTCGGCACTCCGACGCCGAAACCGCCACCCATGCCGTATAGGCGGCCCTGTTCATCCGTTGCAAAGGCCGTGTAGCCCGTAGCGGTTTCCGGCGCGTTCCGATCGGCGATGGTGCCCGTCGGGCCGTCGATTGGCTCATACTCCGCCACTGGGCCCGGCCCGTTGTCGCCAAGGATGTAACCGCCATAGACGACGATTCGGCCCAATGCGTCGACCCCCGCCGCCTGGCCGATGATCGGCCCCATGCCACCGAGTGGCGAGACGTTTTCCCACGCTCCGCCTCCCGATGGCAGCCTATGAACACTTCCGTCCATATCTCCCAGGTTCTGCCAGGGGGTGCCGCCGATGGCGTAGAGCATGCCCTGATGGCTGACACCCACGGCATGGGCCCGAGTTTCGCCCGCTGTAGGCAGCGGCGTGACCGGCTCCCAGGTCTGGGCGGACGCTCCCCCCGATACGACCAACATGCTGAACGATGAAATCAGAAAACGGTATCGCATCATAATCATTTCAGGCTGTCACCTTCCTCCGGTTTCTCGAACACGCAATTCCATCCTATCCGAGTCGTAGCATCCCCAGAGAATCGAGGTCGCTCCCTCCTCTCTCAGGGGGTCAACAAGTCGACGAACATCTGAATATCTTCGCCGTCTGTTCCGCCGCTCCCATTCAGATCCGCAGCAGCCATGTGGCAGGGATCGGTGTCCATGCCGAGCAGCACATTCACCAGCGCCGCCGAATCATTCATGTCCAATACGCCGTTGCAGTCCACGTCGCCCGCGACTTCGCAGATCACCGCTAGGCAGTTGATCCCGTGAGCCTGAAACGCGCCGCCCAGCGCCGTACACGCCGCCGCGTTGGCTTCGTTCGTGCAACTGCCATTCGGGAAACAGCATGCTCCAGGGAAGGCCGGACAATTCACTGTCATGCAATCCGTTCCATGTCCCTGGAACGTGCCGCCGAGGGCGGTGCATGCGGCGGCGTCCGCCTCATTCGTGCAGGTCCCATCCGGATAACAACACGCCCCCGGCAAAACCGGACAGGTCGTCGTCAGGCAGTCGGTTCCATTTCCCTGGAACGCGCCACCGAGGCCGGCACACGTCGTTGCGTCCGGCTCGTTGGTGCAGTTCCCATCGGGATGACAACAGGCGCCGGGAATGACCGGGCAGACCGTGGTCAAGCAATCCGTGCCATGTCCCTGGAACGCGCCGCCGAGGGCCGTGCAAGCGGCGGTGTCGGCTTCATTCGTACAACTCCCATCCAGAAAGCAGCAAGCGCCCGGAAGCACCGGACATGTCGTCGTAAGACAATCGGTGCCATTCCCCTGGAACGCGCCGCCCAACGCCGTGCACGCCGCCGCGTCCGGCACATCGGTGCAGCTTCCATCAGGTTGACAGCATGCTCCGGGCAACACGGGACAAATCGTCGTCAGACAATCCGTGCCATGTCCCTGAAATGCGCCGCCCAGCGCGGTGCACGCCGCTGCGTCCGGCACGTCGGTGCAACTCCCATCGGGTTGACAACAGGCCCCGGGCAACACCGGACAGACCGTCGTCAAGCAGTCCGTACCATGTCCCCCAAACACACCCCCCAGCACGGAGCATGCCACCGCATCAGGTTCATCCGTGCAGCTCCCATCTGGATGACAACACGCACCCGGCAACACCGGGCAGATTGTCGTCAGGCAGTCGGATCCATGCCCCTGGAACACACCGCCGAGCACGGTACACGCGGCCGCGTCCGGCTCGTCGGTGCAGCTTCCATCGGGCTGACAACAGGCCCCCGGCAACACCGGACAGGTTGTGGTCAAACAATCCGTGCCGTGCCCCTGGAACACGCCGCCGAGTGTGGTGCATGCGGAGGGATCGGGTTCATCGGTGCAGGTTCCATCGGGCTGACAACAGGCGCCGGGCAAAACAGGACACTGTGTGGTGGCACAATTCGTACCACTGCCCTGGAAGGTTCCACCCAGCGCCGAACACGTCCCGACATTCGGTTCATCCGTACAGGATCCGTCGGCATGAC
>CAYXGR010000061.1:2211-11922 GCA_964464525.1 uncultured Planctomycetaceae bacterium | reverse complement strand
GCCGCCCATTCCGCCAGCTTCTCTCGAAATATCTTCGCATTGTGGCGAATGTCCACTGGGAAAGACGGGTGTATGAGAAATGTCTCGATGGATTTCGTGTGATCGTGACCGGCCGCCAGATCTCGCAACTCCCGAATCAGTCCCGCACGACGGCGGCGTGACAATCGGCCGCCCTCGCGCTCCGGTTCCACGCAGATGACCGGCCGCTGGCTCGGAGGCTTCCCGACGCCCACCAGGGCCGATCGCCGCACAAGCTTGTGCCCATTGAAAATCGCCTCGCACGGCACGGTGAACAGCTTGCCGCCGGGAGTGACGACCCGATGGGCCTTGCGGCCGCAGAACCAGAGGCGGCCGCGCTCGTCCAGATAGCCGACGTCGCCCATCCGGTGCCAGACGGCCATGCCGTCGCGAATCTTCGCCAGCCGGGTTGCCGAGTCGCTGGTGACGTATTCCCGCGTCACGACCGGCCCCTTGACAACCACCTCGCCGATTGTACCGGGGGGCAGCAACAGTTCGTCCGACCATTTCTCAATGGGCAAGTCGGTGATCTCGATAACCCCGAGTTCCGCGCCGGGCACGGGCCGACCGACGCAGGTACCGCCGCCCTGTTCCGAGACCGCCGCTGTCTCGCCGAGAATCTCGTGGCTACCGATCGAACAGACGGGCAGTGCCTCGGTCGCCCCGTAGGGCGTGAAAATCTCGGCCTCATCATCGAGCATCGAGCCAAAACGACGCAGCGTGGCCGGCGGCACCGGCGCTCCGGCCGAGATCACCCGGCGCAGCGACGGCAGCTTCACGCCACGGGCCTCACCCATGCGGCCGACGCGATCGAGCAGCGCGGGCGAGCCGAACATGTGCGTCACCTTCTGGTCGCGGACGGCCTCGAATATTTTTTCCGGATCGACGTGCGCCGGCCGCGTCGGGTCCATCTCCGGGATGACCGCGGTCATCCCCAACGCCGGATCGAACAGGGCAAACAATGGGAACGTGGGCAGGTCGATCTCGCCGGGCTCGATCCGGTAGTGGTCGCGAAGGATGCGCACCTGGGCGTCAAACATGCCGTGGCGATAGAGGACACCCTTGGGCGGACCGGTGCTGCCGGTTGTGAAGATGATGGCGGCCGGATCGTCGGGCCGGGTCGGGGCCATCTCGTAGGGCCGGGATGTATCATGACGTATGTCTGAGAGTTGCAATCCGCCCCAGCCCCAGCGCCGGCCGACGGTAATCGTGATCTTCACGGATCGGAACGCCGAGGGGTGCAGGACGCGGAGCAGGTGGGCGATCGGGATGCCGATGAAGGCATTGGCGGCGAGGTTGCGCAGGCAATCCACCATCCGCCGCCGGCCCATGCCCGGATCGATCAGCACCGGCACCGCCCCGACCTTGTAGAGGGCAAACGTCAGGGCGAAAAACGCCGGGCTCGGCCGAACCATGAGAATCGTCCGCGTCCCCCGGACGATTCCGGCTCCCTCAAGTCCGTAAGCATAGAGGTCCGACTCCCGATCGAGTTCCAGAAACGTCAGGTGCGAATAGACCGCCCGACCGGCAGCGTCGCGACCGCTGCGCCAGACGATCGCGGGCCGCTCCGGCTGCCGCCGAGCCATCGCCGGCAGATGGGCGGCGATGTTGACTACGGAATTTTTCATGAGTGAATCATCCGCAGAGGCATGCGCCCCAGCATTTCTGCGTAGGGCCGTCATGACACGGCCTCCTTCGGATTCGCATCGTGCTCATTCCGCGGATGCCGCGTCAAAAATGCACGGATGCACGGGATGATGGCGTTGGCCGCGTCTTCCAGCACATAGTGCCCGGCATCGGGGAAGGTGTGGACCTCCGCATCGGGAAAGCGGCGACGCCACTCAGCGAGGAAGGCCGCGTCGAAGACAAAGTCGTGCTCGCCCCAGCAGATGAGCATGGGGATGTGATTAATTCGGTGCAGGTTGTTATCAACTGATTTTACCAACGCGTAGCTCGGATGGCCGGGCGAGAGGGGGATGTCCTGCACAAATCGAAGCGTGGCGATTCGATTTCGCCACGAGTCGTAGGGGGCGATCAGACCGGCGCGGACCTCGGGCGCAAGTCCCTTTTCCGTGGCCATGCTTGTCGCAGCGCGGGCGAAGAGGTTCAACCCACGTACGGCGAGAGCGGCAAGTGGGTTGCGACCGTGCAGAAGGCGGAGCCGCAACGGCAGGCGACGACCCGTCGGCAGCAGGAAGGCGGCGGTGTTGAGCAGGACGATTCGACTGATGCGCTCCGGTCGCCGCAGGGCCGCGGCCATGCCGATCATCCCGCCCCAGTCGTGCAGAACGAGCGTGACGTTTTCGTGCAAGCCCAGATGATCCAGCAGGGCCTCGAGATCATCCACACGATTTTTAAGACGATAGTCGTAATCCGCGTCGCCGGGCTTGTCGGAGAGTCCGCAGCCGATGTGGTCGGGCACGATGCAGCGGTAATCCGGCCGCAGGGCCATGACGAGTTCGCGAAAGTAGAACGACCAGGTGGGGTTGCCGTGAACCATGACGACGGTCTCGGCCGGACCGTCGCCCTCATGCTCGTCGAGATAGTGATAGCGCAGACCGCCGCGATCGAGAAAACGGCCCTCGAAGGGGTAGAGGTGCCTCCAGGTTGCTTGATCGATATTCATATCCGAGCAAGATGATACCGTAGAGACTTCTTAGGCCACAATCGGGTGAGTCGGGTGCATAACCCGATGGGCGGACGATGATGGGAGCCCCAAGCGCCAACGCGGGGTTTTTCTTTGGGGAGATTGTTGGGCATCGTACCCGCTCGCTTGCGCTCGGGGCTCGGATAGATCCCTCATGGGTGGTGATCCGTGTTGCACAGCGCCGCCGGTCGATGTAGATTGCGCCCAACGCCTCTGATGGTGGGCGGAAAGGGGCCGCAAGTCTTGTCGATTGCCTCCACACATGCTGTACCGGATTCGAAACTCGACCTCGATCCCTCCCCCGCGCGCGCCTTCCGACAACCCCTCAACGCCGCCGACCGGCTGATGCTCGTCGCACACAATGGCATGCGAAGGATGGGCCATTGCGGCTTCCTCTGTCAGACACATGTCTGGTTAAAGGGCCGACTCGATCCCGACGCCCTGCGCCGCGCCCTCGCACGGCTCCACAAGGATTATCCCATCCTCTCGGCCCGACTCGTCACCCCCGGAGACAAGTCCGCCCCCTGCTGGCAATCCGAACCCCGATCCGAAGTCGATCTTCACGAGGCGAGTCTCGACGCCTCGGGCAACGCCGCCGTCTGGCACTATGCCGAAAAACTCTTCACCAAGCCCATCGATTTGCATCAGCAGGCCCCAATCGCCTTCCATCTCCTCCACCTGCCCGACGCCCGCGATGTGTTGATCGTGCGATTCAGCCACGCGCTCATGGACGGCAAGGCCCCGGAGTTCATGCTGAGCGAGCTGAACCGCCGACATGCCTCGGCGAATACCCCGCCCCTCACCGATCAGATGAAAGGTAGCACCACCGACACCGACGAGATGGCGGACTACCTCGCCCGCTTCGACTGGCGGCACCGCCTGCGCGCGGCCCTGCGCGTCGTCGGCAGCCATATCAAGCTGCCCGTCCGCTCGGCCACGCTCGCACAGCAGGATGCGCCGGGCTGGATCACCGAGCCGACGCGGATCCTCGTCCGAACACTCGACACCGATCAGACCGCAGCCCTGACCGGACGCGTCAAACGGCTCTGTGGTTTCGCGAATCTTGCTCCGGCCGTACTCGCGAGTGTCTTCCGCGCGATCCACTTTCTCACGCCCCACAAGGAACATCGGCGATCGGGCTTCAAAACCGACGTCCCGTTGAACCTCCGACCGCCGGGCATCGCCGAGCCGATTTTTCGCAATTTCATGTCCTTCATCCAGCTCAGCGCTATGGAGGCGGAGATGGGCGACCGCGACCAACTCATCCGCACACTCAGCGCAAAAATGCGCGACCAGCTTCGGCGCGGCATCGATCTCGGCAACCTTCAAATGATGGCGATCATGGCCCGACATGAGAAGCTCCTCGCCCGACACCTCCTGGAGCGTATGCGGAAGGATCCGATCGCCCTGGGATTCGGCTTCCTCGGGCCGGTCATCCCCGGTATCGAGACATTCCTCGATCAGGAGGTCGAATGGCTCTACACCTTGAACTCGGCCCTCTCTCCGCCGGGCGTCGTCCTCCAGGTCAACCAGTTCCGTGGGTGCATGAACCTGATCCTGACCTACATCTCCGAAGCGGTCCCCGAAACGCTGGCCGAAAGTTTTCTGGACACTATCATGGAAGACCTGCTCGCCTGACGCCCGAGTAGCGGAAATATTTTGACGTTTTGACTTTTTGACTTTTTCCCCGTGTGCCACTGCTTGAAGCAGTGCAAAGTGTGCCACTGCTTCAAGCAGTGCGACGACACGAGGACATTCGACAGGAGCACCGCGCCCGTCATGGATTTCTCATTGACCGAATCTCAGGAGGTCATCCGCAAGGAGGCCGTCGCGTTCGCCGGCCGCGAGTTGGCCGAGAGTAAGGTGAATCTCACCTTCGACCGTGACGGCTGGGACAAGTGCGCCGCCTTCGGGGCGATGGGCGTCACCGTTCCGACGGAATACGGCGGCCGCGGCCGAACACTCAACGAGTTCGTCGCCATGATGGAAGGGCTGGGCTACGCCTCGCGCCGCCTCGGTCTGCTCATCGCCATCAATGCCCACGTCTTCGGAAGCGTCGAGACCCTCTTCAAGGCCGGCACCGACGAACAGAAGAAGAAATTCCTGCGCAAGCTCGCCACCGGCGAATGGGTCGCCGCCCACAGTGTCACCGAACCGGAGGGCGGGTCCGACCTGGGGAGTATGAAGACCGTCGCCCGAAAAGATGGCGCTTGTTGGATTCTCAACGGTCGGAAGAAGTACACTACCTGCGGTGCCGGGGCCGATCTGCACGTGGTCTATGCCCGGATGGACGATCCCGAACGCTATCGGCTCAGTTGTTTCCTCGTCGAGCCGGGGACCCCTGGTATGGACGTACGGCCGCTGCCGGCTTCGGGCCTGCACGGCTCCGGTCTCAGCGAGGTAACCTATGAAGACGTCCGCATTCCAGAGGCCAACATCCTCGGCCGCCCCGGCGCGGGGGGGATGCTCTTCCAGGGCTCGATCGAGCGTGAGCGGGCCTGCATCTTCGGCTTCGTCCTCGGGGCGATGGAAAAGGAGTTGGAACTGGCGGTGGACTATGCGAACCAGCGGGTGGTCGGCGGCAAGGCCATCGCGTCGCACCAGGCCGTCTCCCACCGCATCGCCGACATGAAGGTTCGGCTCGAGATCGCCCGCCTGCTGCTCTATCAGGTCACCGCGCTCAAGTCCGCCAACCGGCGCGCGCCCTCCGAGGCCGCCGTGGCCAAGTTGTTTATCAGTGAAAGCTTCGTAGAGAACAGCCTCGACCTGATCCGCATCCACGGCGGTAACGGTTTTCTCGTTGAGAACGGAATCGAAGGCTTCCTCCGCGACGCCCTCGGTACCATCATTTTCAGCGGCACCAACGACATCCAACGTAACATCATCGCCGCGCAGCTCGGCGTGCGAGGCTGATCATACGGATCTGACAAGGGATATCCATGCTCGACATCAAGTTCATTCGCGACCACACGGATCAAATCCGGCACGCCTGTAAAACGAAGGGTGTTGACTGCGATCTCGATCAACTATTGAAAGTGGACCGGCGGCGGCGGGAGATCCAACAGGAGGCAGACCAGCTCCGCAGTCGAAGCAAGGAACTCAGCGGGCAGGTCGGCCTGTATAAAAACCCCAAGAGCAAGTGGTTCCAGAAGGCCCTGGCCGAGGGCCGCACGGAGGAGGAACTGAAGGCGGAGGGCGATCAGATCCAGGCCGAATCAGCGGGTCTGAAACAGAAGCTCAAGGATATGGAAGAAGAAACCAGAACGATCGCCGAGACCTTTCAGGTATTGATGCTCACAGTCCCGCAGGTGCCATCGGAAAAGACACCCGTCGGCGAGACCGAGGCGGACAACGTAGAGGTCCGCCGCGAGGGCGAGCCGCGGAAGTTCGACTTCGAGCCAAAGGATCACGTCGAACTGGGCACCGCCCTGGGCATCATCGACATCGAGCGCGGCGTCAAACTCGCCGGCGCCCGCAACTACCTGCTTCGCGGCGCCGGCAGCCTGCTTCACCAGGCGGTTCTCCGACTGGCGATGGACACCATCATCGCCCGCGGCTTCGAGGCCATCACCGTCCCCGTCCTTGTCCGCGACGAGATGATGGTCGGCACGGGCTACTACCCCGGCGGCGAGGAGCAGGCCTATCGATGCGAGCGCGACGAGAAGTCGCTTGTCGGCACGGCCGAGGTCTCGCTCACGGCGATGCACGGCGACGAGATTTTCCGCGAAGACGAACTGCCGAAGAAATTCGCCGCCGTCTCCACCTGCTTCCGACGCGAGGCCGGCGCCGCCGGCAAGGACACCCACGGTCTCTATCGGATTCACACCTTCGACAAGGTCGAACAGGTCGTCCTCTGTCGGGCCGACGACGCCGAGAGCGAGCGGCATCACCACGCCATCATCGCCAACGCCGAGGCGGTCTTAAACGCATTGGAGTTGCCCTACCGCGTAATGGCTGTCTGCACGGGCGACATGGGTCAGGGCAAGGTCGAGATGTACGACATCGAGACCTGGATGCCCTCACGTGGCGGCTATGGCGAAACCCACAGCGCTTCAAGATTCGGAAGCTTCCAGGCCCGCCGGCTCAACCTGCGATACAAGGACGCGGAAAAGAAGACGCGCTACTGCCATACCCTCAACAACACCGTCATCGCCAGCCCGCGCATCCTCATCTCAATTATGGAGCTGAACCAGAACGCCGATGGTTCGATCAACATTCCACCGGCCCTTCGGCCCTACATGAACGGGCTGGAGCAAATCGAGAAATCTTAGACACCCATCACAAGCATACGAACGAGGGAACGGAAACGGGCGTCCTGCTTTCACGGCCCCCTCAACGTGCCATGCTGGACCGAGAATCCTTTCTCGGTTCCTTGCGGCCAATAAAAGGATTCTTCGCCGATAATTTCGATCGTCCTGAAGAACTTCGTCTCTACTCTATTGTAGCGGGATCAACTCCATGCTTCCGAACCCCGATTTATACTGAGGGGTACGGTTTTGCAGGCAGCCCCCATCTGAAAGGTGACAGGGCTGATGACATCACAAAGCACATCCCGGGAAACAGACCGACCTGAAACCGCGAACGCACCCTCGCAATACGTCGAACTCGACATCTCGGCGCTTCGCGTCGGCATGCGATTGACTCAGGATCTTTACGATCAGGATGGTGTTTTACTGATCGCCGGTGGATCCTGCGTCACATCTCGTCTCATGAACAATCTTCGGGAGCGTGGTTCAATCATCAAGGTTTGCGCCCGTCCGGCAGCCGGCGATTCCCCCGCAGCAGGCGATACCATCCTGGAAACCGAGTATACACGCAATATCGACACCCTGCTGGAAGCTCAACTCGGCGATTCCGGTAGAGAACACATCATAATCTCATCCCTGGAGAGGAAACGCCCTCGGCTTCCGACTGGTGAACTGTTCGATTGTGCCAGTGGCGGCCTCCAGGCCCATGGCAACGCCACGCATGATTTTGCGGACATCTGCAAGACGCTCAAGGGCGGGGGAAAGGCCAATCGAGATGGAATCGCATCGATCATGAATAACTTCATGAACATGATCGCGATTGATGCCGATCTACTGCCCCTCGTCGTCAGCATGCAGAAGACACCCGATGAATACCTGTTCAACCATTGTGTCAATGTCGCCATGATCAGCATGACCATCGCCGATCAACTGGGCATGATGCCTGCGGAGGTCATGGAGATCGGCATCGGGGGGCTCCTGGCCGACGTCGGCATGCTGCAGGTGCCCGAACACATCCGGCTGGCAGATCGACCACTTACTTCTGACGAGCGGATCGAAATTCTCCGACACCCCGCCTACACCCTCGATTTTCTCGAACGCATCAAGGGGCTTCCCCTGCCGGTCAAGTTCATCGGCTACCAGGCTCACGAACGGATGGACGCCAGCGGCTATCCACGCAAACGCTCCGGTATGCTCATTCATCGATATGCCAAGATTGTCTCCGTCGCCGACAGCTACGCCGCGATGACCGGTCACCGTCCCCATCGCCCATCGCTCCAGCCCTATCAGGCCGCCAGGCAGATTCTTGTCGAAAACAGCCGGAGCAAGTTCGACCGCGACATCGTCCGCGCGTTTCTCGATTGCATGTCCCTCTTCCCTGTCGGCAGCCACGTGGAACTGAGCGACGGCCGCTGGGCGCGGGTCCTGCGGGCCACCCCCGGTCAGCACACCAAGCCCGTTGTGCTGGAACTCGACGCGGAGGGAAATCCCACGAACATTCACATCGATCTAGCCGAAGAATCCAACCTCGCCGTCGTGAACACGGCCGCCGAGATCCCCTGAGTTCGATTGTGTCGTTATTGTCGCGACACTTGGGGATAACACAATCGATAAATTGTTTACCTGAAAGGAGTTAGGTCTTGTAGGGTGGGCACCGCCCACCAATCGATGCCGCGGGGATGGTGCGTCTGACTGGATAAATGGTGGGCGGTGCCCACCCTACTGACTTAGCCGTGCGTCGACCTCCAGGCGGCGAGGTCTTTCAGATCGGCCGCGAGTTTGGCGTATGCTTCGAATGTTAGCGACTGCTGACCATCCGACAGGGCCTTGTTGGGTTCGGGGTGGACTTCGACCATGACGCCGTCGGCTCCGGCGACGACCGAGGCGCGGGCGAGGGGGGGGACGGCCCAGTCGATGCCGACGCCGTGGGAGGGGTCGGCGATGACCGGGAGGTGGGTGTGGTGCTTGATCAGGGCGATAGCAGAGATGTCGAAGGTGTTCCGCGTCATGGTCTCGAAGGTGCGGATGCCGCGTTCGCAGAGCATGACCTGGTAGTTGCCGAGCGAGAGCAGGTACTCGGCGGCCATGAAGTATTCCTTGAGGGTCGCGCTCATCCCCCGCTTGAGCAGGACCGGCTTTCGCAGGCGGCCGCAGGCCTCAAGCAGCGTGAAGTTCTGCATGTTGCGGGCGCCGATCTGAAGCACGTCGGCCACTTCGGCGACCTCGTTGAGGGTGGGCGAATCCTTCACCTCGGTGACGATGCGCAGGTCGAACTCATCCCCCACCTCGCGGAGCAGCTTGAGGCCCTCCTGCTTGAGGCCCTGGAAGGCATAGGGGCTGGTTCTCGGTTTGAAGGCCCCGCCGCGCAGCAGCTTCACCCCGCTCTTGGCGACGGCCTCGGCCGTGCGGAAAATCTGATCGCGGGACTCGACCGAACAGGGACCGGCGATGATCGTCAGATCGCCCGCACCGACCCGCACTCCGCCAATATCTACTATTGTAGATTCAGGCTTGACCTCGCGGCTGACGAGTTTGTAGGGCTTCGAGACCGGCACACACTCGGACACGCCGCTTAGATGCATGAAAAGTTCGGGCGAAAGCGAACCCTGGTTGCCGGTGATGCCGATGGCCACCCGGATGGAGCCGGGGATCTCGTGGGGTTTGAAGCCGGCCTCCTCGATTCGGCGGCAGACCGCCTCGATCTGTTTTTGGTCGGCGCCTTGTTGCATGAGTATGAGCATGGTGTTTCGAGTTTCTAGTTATGAGTTACAGGTTTGTATCGCCCTTTCAGGGCTGAGC
>CAYXGR010000061.1:0-2111 GCA_964464525.1 uncultured Planctomycetaceae bacterium | reverse complement strand
GTGGCACCCAAGTCCGGTGGCACCCAAGTCCGGTGGCACCCAAGTCCGGTGGCACTCGAGTCCGGTGGCACTCGAGCTATTCATTATTCTCCAAGGTGCGAGCATACTTCGCCAGGTGATCGACCAGTTCCTTTTCTTTTCCATTTCGGTCCAGATCGTAAAGGTCTTCGAGTTCCTTCAGGGCCGCCTCCAGTGTATAGCCGCAATGCTTCATGCGATAGGCCGCCAGGGCCGCGTTGGATCGCTGCTTGCCTGCCTTGCAATGGAAGAAGATCGGCCAGTCGGCCTGACGGTTCAGCGCGTCGGCGGCGGCATCGAGTATCTCCATCTCGCCGCAGCCATTGCCCGGCATGGGAAAACGGCGATGGTTTATATCGAGCGTGGTCATCGTCACGATCAGCGCCCGTTCTTCGGGATCATCGATCTCGCCCGTCAGGCTGACGACGGTTCGGATGCCCTCGCTCGCCGCGAGATTTCGAATGTGTTCGGCCGAAGGGTAGCCCCCGCGATAGAGATGACCGGGTTCGACCTCCGCGAACCGCCGGGGATACCGGGTCCACTCCGGAATAACGACGGTCAGTGTCGGGGGGATGAACAGGGCGATGACGATCAGGAGAGTGCGGCGCATGATTTTAAGTTGCCTTCCGTCGGTATGCGTGCATCCTGGAACTTCCCTTGTGCTTGCAGTCAATCTCACGTCGACGGCGGAAGTTTCGCCCTTACAGGGCTGGGTGTTTTTCATGATCATGATGACCCAGGGCGGCGCTGCGTTCTGCCCTGGGCTGACATGTTTTGGCCCCTGCGGGGCGGAGAACAGCGGTGGATAGTGTTCACCCTGCTCCAGAACGGTGGTGGGCAGTGCCCACCCAACGGTCGGTTGGCGCCGACGATCAATCAGGCCTTCGCCGCGGCGGGGAGGTCCACCTCGTTCATGTAGTTGATCATCTGCCGCAGCCGGCCATGGGAACGCCGGTTGAACTGGAGCAACAGGCGTGGTTTATCGGGCTCCTCGCCGTTTTCTTCGGGCAGGGCCTTGGATAATTCGATCGTGCCCGAGAGAAGAATGTCGCCGAATTCCTCCTGTATATATTTCAAGGCACCCTCGGGCAAGGGGGTATTCATGCGGATGACCAACGTGTCCCGGACATAGCGCGAAGAGTGGTATCGCCGATAGAATTGCACGATATCCTGGACCGCCTCCTCCACGTTGTCCGTTACCTTGAACAGACTCATGTCTTCTTCGCTGATCATATCATTGTGCAGGAGTTCGGCCTTGACGTAGGTACGCCAGTGCTGCCAATAGGTTCCGCCCGGTGCGTCGATCAACACGATGGGTACGATCGTTGCCTTGCCCGTTTGTACCAAGGTCATCACCTCAAAGCCCTCGTCCTGAGTCCCGAACCCTCCGGGAAACAGGGCGACCGCCTTCGCCTCTTTCGTAAACATGAGCTTCCGCGTAAAAAAGTACTTGAAGTTGATCAGCTTCTGATCGCCCTCGATGATGTCGTTGGTCCGTTGTTCGAACGGCAGTCGGATCGCCACCCCGAAGCTCGCCTCCGGACCCGCCCCGCCGTGCCCGGCCTTCATGATCCCATCGCCCGCGCCGGTGATAACCATCCAGTTCTCCTGGCACATCCGCTCGGCGAATTTCACGGCCTGGAGGTATTCCGGGTGATCCTCGGGTGTCCGGCTGGAACCGAAGATGGAAATCTTCGGGATGTGTTCATACGGCTCGAATGTCTTGAAGGCGTAACGCAATTCGGCGATGGCCGTGCCGCAGAGCTTGACATCGCCGCGATTGGTGCCGTCATGGGCCATTCGGCAGACGGTCTTGATCATGGATGCGTAGATTTCGGCGTCCGGGCCGGAGGCATAGCGTTCTACGAATTCCGCGATCGCGCTATCTCGGGCCGCGCGTTCCTCATTACTCAACAGGGGGTTGCTCATCGGTGTCATCGTTCCTTGTGGGTCGTTCTTTTCGATCTTTTGCGAACCCTTAAGTATAGCAGGAACCCCCATTCCTGACAAAACCGCCCTATGGGGCGTCAGTGATCCAGGGTCCATGACACCACAGGCGGAACTGTGGCACCGGTTTCCAACCGGTGCGAACC
>CAYXGR010000060.1:0-12044 GCA_964464525.1 uncultured Planctomycetaceae bacterium | reverse complement strand
ATCGGCATGCTTACCCGACCCGATACTGCCGGGTCGTGTAAGCATGGCACCCGAGCACGATCAACAGATGGGTCGATGACCCATCCTACACACTGCTTGAAGCAGTGGCACACGCGGCACCCTGGGGCTTGGGATGGCCCCCGCACGGAGCATTATTGGGACACGGATGTCTAAGGCTCGAGATATTTTGATTCTGGAAGCGAACCCTGGCGCGCTGCGCCTGTTTCACGTGCGCGTGGGGGCTTCGCCGGTTGTGTTTCTTGAGGGCTGCAGCTATCTCTCGAACGAACGCCGGGATGATCGAACCGTTCTGGATGATCAGAACATCCTGGATCGGCTCTCGGAGCGGGTTTCCGAGCGGGGCTGGACCGGGAAGGATCTGATTTGTGTCCTCTCCGGCAGCGCCGTTTCCTGCCACTATTTTGACATGCCGCCACTGAGGGGCGCCGCGCTGCGGCAGGCCGTTCTTCTCAAGCTGAAGGAACATCTGCATTTCGAGGTGGATGAGGCGATCGTCGATATTCAGACGGTTCTTCCGCCCTCTGAAGACAATCACAATCAACAACGCGTCGCCGTGACGGCCATTCGGAAGGAATCCGCCCACTCTGCCCTGGACGCTGCCGCGCGGTTGGGATCAAACGTCCTGATACTCACCGCCGCCCCGGCGGCGCTCTCGGCGCTGGCCCGCGAAACGAATGATGCAGTATCGGCGGGACGCCGATGCTCCCCAGGCGGGGCGGGATCGCCGGATGAATCGGGATTGCCGAGTGAGTCGGGAGTGCCGGTCGAGTCGGGATTGAGGGCGTACCTGCATCTCGATGAGCAGCAGGGCACGCTGATCGTGTTCAATGGCGTCGCCCCGTGCGTTACGAGCGAGCTTCCCGTGGGGATGCGGGATTTCAGCGCTGCCCTGATGCGACCCATCATCGCCGGCGACGATGTGATCCAACTGGACGAGGAGCAGGCCACGGCCCTGCGCGACGAGGTCGGGATCCCGGAGCCGGATCAATCCATTGATGCGTACAAAATTACCGGGAAGCACCTGACACCGTTACTCGAACCGACATTGCAGAAGCTCACGAAACACCTCACGCAGTGGTTGATGTTCGTCACCACTTCCGGCGAGAACACGAAAGTCACGCGAATGTCGCTCGTCGGACCGGGGGCGAGCCTGCGGGGACTTGATCGCATCCTCGGCCAGCGCATGAAGCTCGATGTGGATGACGTCGAATGGCTGAAGGGCCGGGCGACTCTGGCCGCCTCGGCGAAGGGCTTTTCTCCGGAATCGCTGGCCGTCGTGACCGGCGCCGCCGAACATTGGCAAACGCTGCCCAATCTGATTCCACCGGAAGTTCATCAACGGCGGAAGATTCGCCGGGTCTGCCGCTCGACAAGTCTGGCCGGGCCGATCATCGCCGCCGGCATCTTCGGGATTGCCTTTCTCTTCGATCAGATGGGCATGAAGATTCAGCCGGCCGTCGGCGACCAACAGGCGCGGCTCAGCCATCTTCAGCAACTCACCGGCACCAATGGCCAGTGGATCAACCTTCGGGATGAGGCTCGTCGCCTCGAGGGTGAATTCGATGTATTCGCCCGTGCCACACCGCATTGGGTAGGGCTGTTCAAGGAACTGTCCCTGCTTCTACCGAGCGAGCTTATGGCCGTACGGTTTCAGGTCCTTACCGAATCGGATGGATTGCACCTGACGATCGAGTCCCTTGTCTACACCACGCCTCAGGGGCGATCCTACGACGAGGTCGTCGAGCAGACACTCCTCTCGCTGGAGCGCAGTCCGTTTTTCAGACGCGTGGATTTGCTTCAATCCACCACCGCGGACGAGGAGGGCGACGTTGCGGCGGGATCGCTCTCCGTGCGGCTCGATCTGGCGTATCCGACACCGACGGGAGGGGCATAACGATGTTACGAGGCAACGTGGAAGCAAAGTCGTTGCTGCCCGCTGTGGGGGCAATCTGTCTGGTCATCGCGGCGACGGTGTACGCCCTGTCCCGGAAGGCGGAAGTCGCCGAGGGGATCGGGGAGATGAGACGCCTGGCTTCGACGCTGAACGACTCGGCCCAAAACGCGGAACGCGAGGCCCTGTCACCCGATGAGATCGAGACGCTTCGATCGCGGCATCGGGAACTGACCGAACGCATGCGGGATTCGGTGAAACGTGGATTGGTGGCCTCCCAACTGAGCGAAGCGGTTCGCGAAGTGGGTCTCAGCGTCCTGCAGATTCAACCGATCGCGAGCCAGTCGAGACAGGCTCCAGTCGCGGGCACCGTTGATTATCCACAATATCGCGTTTCTATGCGGGGAAGTTATCAGCAGATCGCCGAGTACATGGAGCGGTGCTCCCGGCAGAGAATCCCTGTCCGGGTTGTCGGATTTCATCTGGGACCGGCCGATGATTCGACCGCTCGGCGATTGGGCGTGCTGGATGCACAGATTACGGTCGAGGCCTTTCACGGCAGTGAAGCCAATGCACGAGGGGACACCAACGCCTGATGGACGCTCGGAAGAAAAAGGTATTGACTGTCCTCTGCCTCGGGAGCGTGATTCTTGTGTGGCGGGTGTATGCCATCATCACGACCTATCTGCCGCCGGCATCGGCATCGGCGGATGCGGGAACATTGAGTGATCTTCCTGCCGCGAACCTGATCGCCCCGATAGAGACGGATCGAGACATGGCGAGACGCCTGGTTGAACAGGAACGGATTGCCCAGCAGGACTGGGGGCGGAATCCCTTTTCAGAGGTCCCCTGGATGCGTTCCAACGATTCCGGTGAAACACTCGTCGCGCCGGTCGTCGCGCCGCCGTCGGCACCTTCGATCCTGTTGACGGGTGTCTCGAAAAGTGATGATCAGTGGCTCGCCGCCGTGCGGGACAAGATCATGCGTGTCGGCGATGTCGTGGATGGGGCGTATCAGATTGTCGAGATCGACGGTCATTCCATCACGCTCGCGTCGCGCGGATGGGCTTTTACCTACCGCATGGGATCGGAGGCGGCGCAGGTGCGTCCCATAGGGGAGGAGTCGAAATGAGACGAACCGCAACCATCTTGATCGCTGTCGGATTTCATGCAGGTCTCGTCATGACCGCCGTTGCTGCGGAACGAGGGAACGACCAACGCGCGTCCACGGGGAAGCGCATCTCGCTCAACGTGGAGAAGAGCGACATTCGCACGGCGCTGCAGCTCGTCGCCGAGCAGGGGGCGTTGAACATCTCGATTGGACCGGGTGTGGAGGGTGAGGTGTCGGTGTTTCTGACGGAGGCTTCGCTCGATGCCGCCCTGCGAGCCATTGCGGTGGACAATGGGTTTGTGTGTACCGTGAGAGACGGGATTATCTCGGTGTCGAAGCCGCCGGAACACAAGGATGGCAAGGGGGCGGTTCCGCCGCTGTTGACGGAGATCTTTACGTTGCGCTACCGGGATGCGGAGCGTGTGCGCGACGCTTTGGAATTTGCCTTGACGGAATTTGGCAAGATGAAGGTGCTGAATGAAAACAGCACGAGCGAATATAAGCCCCAACGGCTGGGCGATCTGGCGGGGGATATTGGAGAGAGTGGAGGTGATTCCTCAACCGGCGGAGACACGAATGGCGGCGGTGCGGACGCGGCGGTCAGCGATGCGGAGGTCGGAGTTCCCAAGAACGCGCGCATTTTGGTGGTGACCGATGTTGCCGAGAACCTGTCGCGCATTGCCGATCTGGTCGCTGATCTCGACAAGATGCCGCCACAGGTGCTCATCGAGGCCCGCATCATCGAGATGAGCACGGAACTCCAGCGTGAACTGGGGATCGACTGGGACATCAACATTCTTGCCAACGGCCCGATCCTCAACCACGAATTGCCGTTGCAGTTTGAAGCCGGATTCGCATCGGGTGGACAGACCCGGCGCAGCCCCAATGGCACGCCGAGGGCCTCCGCAGGTCTGGCCTTGGGCACCATTGACTTCTCTCGGCTCACTTCGCTGCTTCGAATCCATCAGTCCGACAACGCCGTCCGGCTGCTGGCTAATCCGAGATTGCTGGTCATGCAGAACCACAGCGCGAGTATCCTCGTCGGTGAACGGTTTCCCATATTCGATTCGACCATCACGGATCAGGGTACGGTGACCGAATCGCTCGATACCTATATCCCAATCGGCATTCAGCTCGAAGTCACACCGACAATCCTGGGGAACAATCAGATTTCCTTGATGGTTCACCCCGTGACCAGTTCGCTGGGCGATCCGGTCGTGGGCACGACCGGGCTCATCTTCAATCGGATCAACACCCGCGAATTAAACACCCGCGTCGTCATGTCGGATGGCCAGACTGTCGTGCTGGGCGGTCTGATCAGCGATCGGAAGGAGCGTACCGTCAACAAGGTGCCGGGGTTGGGCGATCTGCCGATCCTGAACCTGTTCACACGGCAGGAAATTCCGCAGGTGCAGCGCGTGGATCTGCTCATCTTTCTGACCGCTCACGTCGAGGGAAGTTCGGAGTTGAACGCGCGGGATCGGGAGGTTTTTGACAGGTACCGGCCGCAGTTCAAACAGATTGATCGCCTGCAGGATGTGCCGCTGCATTTCGAGGTGCCCACTGAGTATGAGCCGGCACATCCGAGGTTTGGTGATCCGTCGCGGGAGGTGAGGCCCGTGATCGAACGGAAGAGGATCCGCCCCAAGCCGATCGATGATACGCCTATTCTGAGGGATGAGACGCAGATTATCCTCGATGACACCCATAGTTCGGAGAGGGATGCACGGCGGACGACCGGCGATGATGTGTCGGCCGACGAGAATAAAGATATTCAACGCACTGCTTCCAAGGCGGACACTCATGGCTCAAACTGATACCGTAAGCCGATGCGAAGAAATCAGATCGGCGCCTCGGGTTGGAGCCCGGTCAACTCATGTGATTCGTGATCTGTTGATGTGGATCGCCCTCGCCGATCTCTTGTTTGCGGTGGGTTGCACGAAGCAGACCGATTCGTCCGATCTCCAGGTTCGCAGTGCGATCGAGAAACCTCAATCTAAAGAGATATTGACGGCTGTCGAGCGTGATCGTCGGTTTCGTCGGGTCTTCAATGAGGGCGTTCGGCTCGTTCAGGGGCGCCAGACCGGCCCGGCGCTGGCCGCGTTTCAGGAGGCGGTTCGGTTACAGCCGAATTCGACCGCCGCGCTGTTCAATCTGGGGGCGTGTTACGAAGAGCTTGGCGATCCGATGCGGGCGGTCCATCTCTATCGCCGCGTTCTGACGATCACTCCGGATGATCCTGCCTGCTATTTCAATCTGGGTACGAGCTATATCAAGATGTATTACCGCGATAAGAGTCCGGGTTGGCGAAAGATGGCGCGGGATGCCTGGGGGCGATCACTGGCGTTACAACCGGGCCAAGTCGAGGTGGAACGATTTCTCGCTCGAACCGAGACGCTTGATTAAGAAGCATGAACCGATGGGATCGGCAAGCCTACCCGACCCGAAACGGCCCGGGTCGTGTAAGCATGTCACCCGACGCACCGGTTGGAAACCGGTGCCACAGGAGTAAGGGGATACGCTCTCGCCACGAGCCATTGATCCGATGCCATCTACTCAATCGATCATCGATAAGATCAGGGCGGATCCGAAGATCCCCGCTCCTTCGCAGACTGTCTTTCGAATTCTCGAATTGACGAAAGACCCGAACTGTAGCGTCAATCACGTCGCCAACGCCGTTCGCCGTGACAGTGGTCTGGTCGCACAACTGCTTCGCGAGGCCAACAGTGCGCTGTACGGATTCAACTCGCCGACCTCCTCCATCACGGAGGCCTGCATGCGGCTGGGGATGAAACGTGTTCGATCCGCCGTGATCAACCGGCACGTCGTCGATGGCCTTGGCCGCGCACGACCGCCTGGGTTTGATTCGAATCGCTATTGGCAATCCGCGTTCGCGATGAGCGTGGCCGGTCGTGATCTGGCCGGCAAGCTGCTCCCGGAGACGGCCGAGGATGCGGCCACCGCCGGTCTTCTGTGCGACATCGGAATCGGCCTGCTCGCGTTTGGCGTTCCCGATGTCTATCGTCATGTCATCGCCGCGCTGAGCGGCCCGGCGTCCGATTCGATCCAGGATATTGAACGGCGTGTGTTGGGCGTGACGCACGCGGAGGTCGGGGCGGCGGTGTTGACCGACTGGAAACTTGAGGGTCACATCATCGCGGCTGTGCAGCACCATCACACCGATACTCGAAAGATCATGGCTCAAAGTGCTGTATCGGTAGACGAACGCGTGGCGGGCGACTCGGGAGGGGGGCATGGGGAACCGCACGATCACGATGTGCACGAGGATGAAGAAACGCGTTGTCGATTTTCACAAATCGTCGCGGCGGCGGTGACCGTCTCGGATATCGCACTGAATGGATCGGATATGGATCGTGTGGGTAATCTGTTCGATCGCATCGAATCGCTCAGCGACGAGGCCGACGCGCTCGTCAATCAACTGCTGGATAAGCTGGTCGAGCACATCCAACAGTCGGCGGAATCGCTCTCGGTTGAAATCGGATCGGTCGAGACGATGCAGACGCACTTCGAAGATGCGGTTGCTTCATTGCCGAATTTGGAGAATCGGATGAGCTATCGACCCATGACGCGTGATGAGATCACGGGCGAATTCTAAGAACATTTTTGAGCAGTCCGGAATCAGAGCCGTGCCCGTGAGGAAGCGGTCGGCGCTCATACTGGAAGGACTCTATGATTTGGGAGAGGACCACTCCCTTACGGTCGCGGCTCTGATCACGAAACGACTTCTCAAACACGATCCAAGGCGCAATCGCCTACGAACCGGCGGGCATTCGCATGTCCTGCTGTCGAGGCTTGGGGACGCCGGCGGGCATCGGGGGTTGAACGGGTCGGGCGGGATCCTGCCTCGTCTGCGACGGCGAACCGAGCTGCGGCCGTCCCTGCGGCTGCGGGGAGGCCGACTGCTGAACCGGGGCGGACCTGCGGGCCGGCTGTTCGGCCGAAACCTGTCCCACGACGACATTACCCGCGAAAATCGCGCCATCCGCGATCTCCAGTCGATTCGTACGCATGTCGCCTTCGAGCTTGGCAGTGGCCAACAGGTGCAGCTTCTCGCTGACGATCAGGTTGCCCTTGCATTCGCCCTCGACACGGACATTCGCCGCTTCGATGTTGGCGGTTACATGGGCGCCTTCGGCCACGTGAAAGGATCCCTTCGACTTGACCTGTCCTTCGAAATGACCTTCCACGCGTACGCCCTTATCAAACGAAAGTTCGCCCTTGAAGCGGGCATCGGGTCCGATGACCGTTGGAAATTCGCCGTTCAATTCGGCCATAATCTTAAATCCTCCCGGTACTCGCAGAGTACCCGTCCAAAGGATGCGTCCGTTCTTATAATCTCCGGTGATCCCTCCGTGGAAACGAGCCAGTATAACAGGATTGATCGAAAATACAACAGCAGGGATTGTGATAGTTCAGGTGTCATGCGGATCAACGCGGGATGGGGCGAGTGAGATATCTCTTGTGAGATATCTGTTGAGCCTTTAGTAGTTGTGGGGGCTGGCGCCTTGACTGGAGTATGATCGGGGGATGCCACCCGGATAGGTATGCCATGCCCGCGCTATGCTTGGGCATGCCACCCGTTGAAATAGGTTGTGTACAATCTGATGGTGTCTTAAGGTGATCTAACCGGCTATGAAATCCGCAGTTGCAAGCATAGGTTGGCTGTGAATTGTTTCATTGTGAATGGAAAGTCACAGATTAGATCACGCATGATCCTCATCATTCACTGGCTTCCATACATCTGAGGTATCTACATGTCCGGTTGCCATTCGCTTTGGCCCCAGGTTCGGTCCCGCGGGGGTGGTTCGGGCAGGAATCCAGAGACATTCAAGTCACACCGAGGCACGATCGCAATGCAGTAGGGACTTGCCACGCTGATCGGTGCGTTGGGTTTCGGTCGGCTCAGGCTTGTGGTTACGCGAAGCTTTCCCCCATCTCGCCAGACTCGATCGACCTTGACTGCGTATTGGTCCGAGGAGACTCGGCCGAGTGTGACGATGAGCAGCATCTCCTGCTTGAAATCGACCGGTACATCCTCCAACGGGATTCTCGCAAACTGGGCTTGATCACGGACGACGATCCGCATGGCCCTTTGTTCGTGGGAATGTGTGCGGGAGATCTGGCGTAGAATGGGGAGTTCCGATCCGTCGGGCGGGAAGGGGCGTATCCCGGTGTGGCTGTCGTTGCAGGCCATTTGGAAGAATAGGAACGGGAGACATAGAATGAGGAATCGCGGATCGGACATGGGTGGATACCAGGAATGGTTCATGCGTTTCATGGTAATTCTTGGCCCACCCGGACGGCAACCCTTCAGATTGACCTCGTCGTCATGTGAAGTTAAGATTACGCCATGACAGCACTTAGGACTATCTCGCTCTTCGTGATCGCCTGTACAGCCGGGGGCATGATGGTCATTGAACCCACCTCGGCGGCTGCGGCTGCATGGAGCGATGCGGATCAATCGTTCGCGAATCGATTGACGGCTGCGGACAAGCCTGGAACGAACAAACGGCATGGAGCTGGCCGATCGAACTCCGGCCGAAAGAAATCGAGAAATCCTTCGAAGTCCTCGGCATCTCGTGATCGGGCACGCTTGGCGATTCGATCCGGCGACTACAGTCTGGCCGGGACGCTGATTCGGACGGGCCTGAAGTCGAAGAATCGCAATACGCGGGATGGCTGGCGGATTGTCGAATCGGAGATGGAATTCTCGCGGAAGCGTTATGCCCGGGCCGGTCTGTCGGCCATGCGGGTTGTCATCCTGCATCCGAAGAGTGAACACCACGGCGCAGCCCTCTATTGGGCGGGCCGAGCCTATGCAGGCCTGGGGCGATGGGGTAAAGCGGCCGAGCTCTTCAAGCGTTGTATCGGTCACAAATCGACACGTGGCTCGATCCGGAAGAAGGCGGAGAAACGATTGAAGGCCGTCGACTCGCCAACGGGGGATTGATGAAGCACTCGAAGACTCTTTATCTCGAGACGATGGGCTGCCAGATGAACGCCCTTGACAGCGAGTTGGTCCTTGGCGATTTGACGGCGCGGGGCTATCGGCTGGTCGATGACTGGTCTCGCGCGGGGTTGGTGATTCTGAATACCTGTTCGGTTCGGCAGCACGCCGAGGACAAGGTGTATTCCCGGCTTGGGCAGATCAAGGGTGCGAATCGCGATGGTGGTTGTGGTGGCGGCGAGCGGATCGTCGCGGTGATCGGCTGCATGGCCGAGCGCGACGGCGACGGCCTGCTCGAAAAAATGTCGCATGTCGATATTTTATGCGGCCCGAGCGAGTTGAGCCGACTTCCCGCGATGGTCGAGGACGTTGCGACCACACGAAACCGCGCGATCGCCCTGTCGGGACGCCTGCGCGATCGAACCACCGAGGTCACCGGCGGCCCGAAACACGATGATCTCGAATCGCTCGACTCCGGCCGGATGTTCGCTCCGACGTCGCACGCATCGACCCCGAAGATTTTCGGTCGGAAACAGGCCTATGTTCGTATCACACGCGGCTGCAACAAGTACTGCACCTTCTGCGTCGTTCCGTACACGCGCGGACCGGAAACGCATCGACCCCCGGATCAAGTCGTCGACGAGGTTCGCCGGCTCGCGGACAACGGCGTTGTCGAGGTGACACTGCTCGGCCAGACGGTCAACCACTACCACTATTCGGGTGAGACCGGCGGGGGAGATACCCGTTTTGCGCAGCTCTTGAAGCGTGTTCATGATGAAGTTCCGCAGCTTCCACGACTGCGTTTTGTAACCAGTTTTCCTCGCGACTTCACCGACGAAGCGCTTGAGGTCATGGCATCCTCCCCGCGCATCTGCAAGTATCTTCACATCCCCGCCCAGAGCGGAAGCAACGAAGTTCTCCGGCGGATGAACCGGGGCCACACGGTCGAGGAATACATCGCGCTGCTCGAACGGGCCCGCGCGATGATGCCGGACCTCTGTATCGCCGGCGATATGATCGTCGGCTTCAGCGGCGAGACGGAAGATGACTTTCAGCGAAGTCTCGATCTGGTCCGTATGGCGAGGTATAAAAATTGTTTTGTCTTCAAGTATTCGCCGAGACCGGGCACGTCGGCCGATGGTCGGCTACCGGACGATGTACCTGACGAGGAGAAGCGCCGTCGAAACAACGACATGCTCGCTCTTCAGTCGAGGATCAGCCTCTCTCACCATCGGGCCATGCAGGGGCGCGAGGTTGAGGTTTTGGTCGAGGGGCCGAGCAAGAGTGCACTGAAGGCGCAGGAATCGGAACAGTCGCGCGGCGAGGAAATCGATCATGGCGGCGGTCTTCGGGATCAACTCGTTGGCCGGACGCAGGGGGATGAGATCGTCGTCTTCAACGCCCCGACCGAGTCGATCGGGCAATTTCTTCGTGTTCGAGTGGTCGCCGCCACTCCTTATACGTTGCACGGGGAAGTCTCCGGCGACTCCGATGTGGAGGTGTTGCCCGACACGCGTGCCGTATCGTTGACGGTTATTGGGCATTGAGGTGGGGCCGAAAACCCGTCGTATTCCATTCGTTGATCCGCAGGTTCAACAGATGGGTTAGATGACCCATCCTACTGCCACTCGCCATGGCCGCGCTTCGCTTGGCCATGCCACCCAGCCGTTGGTCATTGGCCCCGCTCGCTTGCGCTCGGGGCTCGGATTTGCTGATCCGCAGGTTCAACAGATGGGTTAGATGACCCATCCTACTGCCACTCGCCATGGCCGCGCTACGCTTGGCCATGCCACCCTTTCGCTTGGCCATGCCACCCAGCCACTCGCCATGCCACCCTATCGCTTGGCCATGCCGCCCCGGTTGAAGTTTATGCCGGATCCTTTGTCGATGGCCTCTTGTTTCGATACAATAGACGCATGCGCACTGGCGTGCTGTGGGATTTTCCAGCCGGTGCCGAGTCTGGGAGGGTTTTATGTCTGATACGGTGGCCGTCGAGCAACTGCTTGCGGCAATGAAGACCCTTGGGGCCTCTGATCTTCATCTGAAAGCGGGAATGCCTCCCGTGTATCGTGTGGGCGGGCACCTTCGCTCTGCCTCAAGTATGCCTCCGATGAGTGGGGCGGCCATCGAGCGCTGTATTTCTCCGATCATCCCTCCGGGCCGGCGAGAGTTCTATGAAGAACACGGCGATCTGGATTTCTCGACATCCCTCCCCGAGGGAGAACGTTTCCGCGTCAACATCTTTCGCGCCGGAACGGAGATGAATGCCGCCGTTCGCCGCGTCAACCCTTTCATTCCTTCCTACGAGGAATTGAACCTGCCTCCGATCTATAGCCAGTTGATTGATAAAACCTTCGAGGGCATCATCATCATCTCGGGTGTGACCGGCTCGGGTAAAAGCACGACCCTTGCCGCGATGATCGAACAGATCAACAAGACGCGGAAAGAAAACATCGTCACGATCGAAGATCCGATCGAATTCGTCTTCAAGTCCAAGAAATCGATCATCTCCCAACGCGAGATCGGAATCGACATACCCGACTACGGTGAGGGTCTGAAATACATCGTCCGCCAGGATCCCGATGTCATTTTTGTCGGTGAGATGCGGGACAAGTTCACGATGGGGGCCGCGCTACAGGCCGCCGAGACCGGTCATCTGGTATTCGGCACACTTCATACCGCGGATGCGATGCAGGCCTTTGCACGGATACTCGAGTTCTTTCCGCGCGAGGAGCACGAATTCATTCGCAGCTCTCTGAGCAACACCTTACAGGGTATCTGTGCCCAACGACTGCTTCCTGGAACGGAAAAGGGCGTTCGGATCCCCGCGACCGAGGTCTTGTTGAACACACCGACCTGCAAGGAATTGATTCGCAAGGCGCAGGATCAGGACCTCCCCGCCCTGATCGAATCGAGCGAGAAGGAGGGTATGCACTCGTTCACCGCGGCACTCGCGGAGTTGATCAAGAATGAGAAGGTTTTCATGGATGTCGCGATGGAATACGCCCCAAACCGCGACGCGCTGGCCAGCCGGATCCGAGGGATCAAGACGA
>CAYXGR010000059.1:6682-12106 GCA_964464525.1 uncultured Planctomycetaceae bacterium | reverse complement strand
TAAGGGAGTGGTGGGTGTGGACTTGCAGCGATCGTGCATTCGTCATTCCATCGGCGAAGTGTCATCATCCCGATGTTTTGGAATCGTTTTAGAGGGTGGGCGGTGACCGACTCCCTTACGGTCGCGGCTCTGATAGAAGATGCTCTGATAGACGCGGCTCTGAATCAAAAATCTTGCGAGAAAAGCGGGCCAGACCTGCCACCCTCAACTAAGTTTCGACATGTTCATCCAGCGTGGGAATGCAAACGACCTGGCCGATCACCGTTTTCAAATCGCCAATCTTACGGACGGCACACCGGACGACACGATCCTGGGCCGGTCGCGTCGTGACGATGACGGGAACGGCGCCGCCGGTGTGCGTCTCATGCGGATCGTGCTGAACGAGCGAGGCGATGCTGATCCCCTCGTTGCCCAGAACTGTTGCGATTTCGGCCATGCCACCGGGACGATCCTCCAAACCGACACGGATATAAAACGCCGAGGTGTTCTCCCCCGGCGGACGACAGACGGCCGGACGGGTGACGTCGGGCAGGTCGGACCATTGCGAAAACACCCGGCCGCTGTTGCCCGTTCCCACGTCGACGATATCGGCGACAACGGCGCTTGCCGTCGGCCCGCCACCGGCGCCGCGACCGTGGAACAGCGTGTGCCCGACCGAATCGCCATACACGCTGACGGCGTTGAAGGGGCCGGTGACGCCCGCGAGCGGGTGCGACTTGCGGATGAAGGTCGGTCGAACCGATAAATCCAGACCGTCGTCGTGATGCCGGGCGATAGCCAGCAGCTTACAGACGTAGCCCAACTCCTCGCCGGCGATCAGATCGGTGATTTCCAGGTCGGTGATGCCGTGGATGTCGATGGAGCCCAGCGCGCAGGCCTGCCGCATGGCGATGGAGCCGAGGATGGCGAGCTTGTGGGCCGAGTCGGTGCCGTTCACGTCCAGCGTCGGATCGGCCTCGGCATACCCAAGCCGCTGGGCCTCGGCCAGGGCCTCGGCATAGGTGATCCGAGCCTCCAGCATGCGCGTCAGGATGTAATTGCAGGTGCCGTTGAGAATCCCGAATACGGCGTCGATCTCGTTGGCGATCAATCCACGGCGGATGGATTCGATCAGCGGAATCCCACCCCCCACCGCGGCCTCGAAGGCGATACACCGCCCAGAGGCCCGAGCGGCCGCAAAGAGCGCGGGACCGTCCTCGGCCAACAGGGCTTTGTTGGCCGTCACCACGTCTTTGTCCCGTGCGAGGGCGTCGAGTATCGAGGTTTTCGCCGTGTCCGTGCCGCCCATCAGTTCGACAATGAGGTGGGTGTCCGGATCGGCCAGGGGGCGACCGAGATCGGAGGAAAGGATACCGGCCGGGAGATCCACCTGTCGGGTCTTCCCCGGATCGCGGACGACGACGTGCCGAATCTCGATCGAAAGCCCGGTCCAGGTGGCAAGAGCGGAACCCTGGCGAGAAAGGATGTCGACGACGGCCGAACCGACCGATCCGCACCCCAAAATGGCGATTCCTAGCGTTTCAGGCATATCGGGATTGACTGTAAGTCTCGGAATCCAGGGGATCAAGAATGGGAGATGGTGTCGAAACGTGGAGATTCCACCATAGCGAACCCAATCCACACCCATAGGCTGGTGATCGAAGCCGGAATCCCGCAGTTCACCTTGGCAGACACCCTGCCAACTCCATAGTTCTGAACAACATCGTCAGAATATGTCTCAGATCCGGATCGGAATCCCCTGAATCACGGAACAAGAGGGTGTGAATATAACTTAACTATATAGAATGCAAAAGTTTAAGGATGATGCGTTCCGATCAAGTCGAATCCGGGATCGGCCGATAACCGAATAGATGATCCCCATTGGCGACCGACCTCTGTCGAGGTTTCCCGGGAGGCGACCATGCATCACAGCCACCGTACAAAACGAGCGGATGACCAGGAATTCAAGCAGGCCGTCGAGGAGGCCTATCTTTTCGGAGAACCCGTGAAAGTGCGCCCCGACGGGGCTATAATACCATCCGACGGCACCTTGGAGGGGGACCCCGGGCCCAGGCTGTCACTTGTTCAACCGGACGATGCTCCGGTTCAGGCCGATCCGACACGAAGCAAACTGATACTTTCCGGGGCCGCACCGCCGGAGCCGAGCGACACCCAGGTTGCGGACGATCGCTGGCCGTGGGTGGCCAATCGACCGGATGTTGGCGATGGAAAAAGGGGTGCACACCAGCAGTGTTCGGATCAAACCGATAGTTCCGAGGATGTTCGGCAATCGGCCGGCGTCGAATCGCCTTGCGGCGTTGACGACGAAAGCGCAACGGAAGACTTGATTCTTTGCAGAACATCGGTCGGACAAGCGGCGAAGCCCTACGATAGTCGAAAGTCCACGCGGTCGGCTCGGCGGAACGTCACCCGCCCCCGGTCGAAGGGCGACCACGGGCCAATGCCTGAGCTTCCCCCGCGCGGGGATATCGCGCGATTGGGAAGCAAGCGGCAGGGCGCGGCGCCGAAGCAGATCGGGCGGGGCAAGCTGGTTCCGGCCCGGCTGACCTGGAAGCCGGGCGATCCATTCGGTCAGGGTTGCGAACGGAAGCCCGATCGTTTTCGCTGGGAGCTGATGTTGACATCCGCCTGCATTACTGCGGCCAGCGGGTTGATTTGCGTCTGGCTGCTGCATTCGCTGTTCGCATAAGGATATGATTTTTCAGGCGGGTCCTGAGTGAGCCGGCACGAGATGACTTATGAACGCCTTTCTTGACGGAATCGGAATACCCGATAAGGACTGCCCTCCCGATTTGACGGTCGGCGGCCTGATTGATCTACTGAAGGATCGCCTTCAGGAATCGGGTTCGCTGATCTTCGCCGTGGCCTGTGATCACGAGGAGGTATCGCAGGAGCGGCTGGATCAGGTGCTGGCGGAGCCGGTCTCCAAGTATGATCGGCTGGACCTCATCAGCGGCCGTCCCGAGAAATTGGCTCTGGAGGCATTGGAAGAGACGCGTGACTCGTTCTCGGAGACCTTCGCAGGCGTCAAGCAGTCCGCCGAGGCACTGACATCGGGCAACCTGGAACGAGGCATGACCGGGCTGGTCGATTGCGTGGAAACCTGGGCCAATGCCCACGAGGCGGTCACGCAGGGCGGGGAGCTGGTCCATCTCGACTTCGAGCAGACCGTGATAGAGGATCGACACATCCTCGATTGTCTCAACGATCTGAGCACCAAGCTACGTGAAATCAAAGGGGCGATTGAATCCCATGATCATGTCTTGCTCGGCGATATCCTGCGGTACGAGATGGACGGGCCGCTGCGAAGCTGGGAGATGATGCTCGACTCGGTCATCGGCCAGGTCAAGACGATCTCCGAGAAGGCCGAGAACAATGATTCCGCACCATCCTTGGAGAACGTCTAAATAGCGGCGTTTTGTTCAGAGCCGCGACCGTGAGGGAGCGGTGGGTATGGACTCTCTGCGATCGTGCAGTCGTCATTCCATCGGCAGCGTGTCATGATCTGAATGGTTTGGAATCGTTTTGGGAGGGTGGGCGATGACCGCTCCCTTACGGTCGCGGCTCTGATTGGGAGCGGCTCTGAATTAAATAGCTTGTGAGAGATGCGGGCTAGCCGGCGTTGTCGGCGCATGTCTTCGGATCAATTTTCCGGAAGAGCACCTCGGGGGCCGGCCCCAGCGCATGACCTTCGCTGAGCGCCTCCGTGGCCCGCGGCCAGGTCCAGGCCTCGTTCTCGACGCCCAGCGAAATCCTGATCTTCTCCGCCGCGAATGGCAGGAACGGAACGAGCAGAACCCCGAGCGTCCGAACGGCCTGAATGCAGGTGTGGATCGTCGCCGCGCAGAGAGGCAAGTCGGTCTTGCGCGCCGACCAGGGTGCACGGGTGTCGATATAACGGTTGCACGCCCGAAACCCGTCCATGATCCGACCGAGGGCGGCCTTGAAATGCATCGCCTCGATCTCGTCGCCGACCTCCTTCGGCAAGGCGTGGATCTTCGCCATGAGTTCCGTCTCGAGGGCCTCCGATCGTTCGTTGCCCGGCACCTTTCGATCGAAATCCTCCGTGACGATCTTCTGCCAGCGATTGATGAAATTGCCTAGCGTAGCGATCAGCTCGGCATTGTTGCGCTCGATGAAGTCCGCGAAATTCCAGGCGGTGCGCTGGTTTTCCGGGGCGTTGATCGTCAGGTAGTAGCGAAGTGGATCGGCATCGAACGATTGCAGGAACTCCTCGATCCAGACGGCCGTACCCCGCGACTTGCTGATCTTTTCCTCTTCCTTCCCCGGAAACTGGATATTCAGAAAGGCATTCGCGACGACGTTGCGGGGAAGCTGATAGAAACCAGCCTCCTTGGGCGCGGTGTAGGCGCTGCCGAGTTCTTCGACTTCCTTCGCGCTGTACTGCGTGCCCAGAAGCATGCTCGGCCAGATCAGGGCGTGAAAGACGATGTTGTCCTCGCCCATGAAATGAACGATTCCGCAATCTGGATTCTGCCACCAGTCTCGATATTTTTTCCAGTCCCCGTCGAGCTTCTCGCACAGGGCCGCGGTGAAGCTGACGTATCCGATCGGCGCGTCGAACCAGACATAGAGCACCTTGCCCTTCGCGTCGGGGTCATCGAGCGGGACGGGCACGCCCCAGTCCAGATCGCGGGTCATCGCCCGTTCGGGAAGACCCTGCTTGATCGCACCCAACGAAAAATTGGTCACAATCGGCCGCCAGTCGAGCGAGACGATGCTGAACCAGTCGGCCAGCATCCCCTGAAACTTGCCCAACTGGAGAAACCAGTGCGTGGTGCGGCGCTGTTCGGGCTTCGTGTTTGTAATCGTGCTGATAGGCTCGATCAGCTTCAGCGGGTCGATGGCATTCCCACATTGCTCGCATTGATCGCCGTGGGAATCAGGATTCCCGCACGAGGCGCCATCTTTCAATGTGTGGTAGCACGTTCCACGGACGTATCGATCCGGCAGGAACTGCTTGGCCTCGGCGTCGTACAACTGATCGGTCGTACGCTTGACGAAGTGGCCCTTATCGTGGATGGACGTGAAGAAATCCTGGCTGATCCGATTGTGCAGCTCGACAAAGTCCGGCTGGTGAGTGCCGCCGAAGATGTCAAAGTGGATGCCCAGACCGTCGAAGTCGGCCTTCTGCATCCGGTTGTATCGCGCCGACAGTTCCGCGGGCGTCGTGTTCTCCTTGCGTGCGGAGATTTCGACGGCCACCCCGTTGTCGTCGCTGCCACATATGAATCGGACGTCGTCGCCCATCGATCGCAGATAGCGAACATAGATATCCGCAGGGAGGTAGGCGCCGGCGATGTGTCCGACGTGCAGCCGCGCGTTCGAATAGGGCAGTGCGGCGGTCACGAGCATGCGTCGTTTCGACATTGAGACTCCAACCAGTGCGTGTTAAACCAGTGC
>CAYXGR010000059.1:5121-6582 GCA_964464525.1 uncultured Planctomycetaceae bacterium | reverse complement strand
CAGTGCGTGTTAAACCAGTGCGTGTTACACAATGACTGTGGCACAGGTTTCCAACCTGTGCGTGGGTGCCCCATCCTTTGCGACAGCAAAGGGTGGGGAATCACTCCCTCGCTGAGCGGAGCCGTTCACCACCCTTTCTTTTGAGAAAGGATGGGGCACCCGCGTCTGAACCCGCGCATTTTATAGTCGAAACGCCATCCGGCAAAGCTGCGAAAACAAACCGAATTGACCACGGAAACACCGGGAGATCAAGACACCGGGGACAACGCATATCGATCGGATGCCTCTCGGTTCACCCGCCACAACACATGGTGCGGATCCTGCCCGAGCAATAGTTCGTATCCACTCTCCGCCGCATCTAGGAGAAGCTGCTCTTTTGTCTTCATATTCTCAAATGGCAACAGGTCATAGCCCATGTTGAATCGCAACCCGACGTGCGCGGCGGTCGGCAGGCAGTCTGCCGGAAGCAGCATACGCCGATCGCCGCTCTCAAACACGACCCCTAGCTGATACCGCGTGTGACCGGAGAGCATCCGAACTCGGAGGCCCGGCACGATTTCGGCCTCGCCATTGTCCACGAGAGAGAGGACGCCCGCATTTTCCAGCGGGGCGAGATTCTCCTCGCGATAGCTGCCGGTCATCACAACGTGATCGTTGACGGCGTCCTCCCATTCGCCACGCTGAACCACATGGCGCGCGTTCGGAAAGGTGAGCGTGTATCCGCCGCGACCGTCGGGCATCGAAACGCCGCCGGCATGATCGAAATGCAGATGTGTCAGGATGACGGTGTCGATCGATTCGCGATCGATCCCCGCCGCCGCGAGCGACTCCACGATCGAATGCGGCGCGAAATCAAAAAAGCCCCGTTCCTTCTCGCCGTACTTGCTCCGGTCACCCGCGCCGGTCTCGATGAGGATGCGCCGACCGGCGTGTTCGAGCAGAAGGCAGGTCATGGCCAATGGAATGCGGTTTTGTGTGTCGACCTCGACGAGGCGGGACCAAAGTGACTTCGGGATGATTCCGAACATCGCTCCGCCGTCCAGCCGAAGGTGCCCGCCGTCCAGAATCGTGATCGACAAATCACCGATCCGCAGCCGTGGAGGATCCGAGATGGGGCCAAGCTTTGCGGATGACATGGTAAAACCCTCTGAGTGCAATCAATAAACCCGGGGAGCATCGGCGTCTCGCCGGTCGTTTCTTCTGTTGTCCCAACCCGGAAAACATCGGCGTCTCGCCGGTCGAAATGCGACCCACGCCGCAGTGTCTCCGAACTATAAGGACGCACCCTTATAGTGTCGTCGTGGGCGGCATGCAAACAGGCCCATCCCCTTGGATCGGAAAGTAACGACATGGCGTCAGATAAGTGTGCCACTGCTTCAAGCAGTGCAAGTCCGTTTTGCTCACAAGATATTGGGTGAAGGGTCGCCTCTATCAGAGCCGCGACCGTAAGGGAGTCGGTCA
>CAYXGR010000059.1:1512-5021 GCA_964464525.1 uncultured Planctomycetaceae bacterium | reverse complement strand
ACGATTTCAGAACACCAAGACCATCAAACGCTACAGTATGGAATGACGACGGCGCGATCGCTGTGAGTCCACACCCACCGCTCCCTTACGGTCGCGGCTCTGATTGGTCGCGGCTCTGATTGGGGGCGGCTCTGATCAGTCGGTGAGATAATCGGGCCAGTGGGATGAACGATCCCTTCTTACCCTTCGTGCTGCTCCGGCCCTACTTAAACAGCTTCAGCTTCTCAAATCCGCCGCCGAGAATCTTCCGGGCATCGGCCTTGAGCCAGTTGGTGAGCACGGCGGCATAGACCGAACGAAAGTCGGTGTGCCACTTGAGATCGCCGTTGTCGAGGGCGTCGGGTTCGAGGCTGGGATGCGGGCCGTGCAGACCGGGCCGGACACGATCACCGATGACGAAGAGCGGGGCGGCGGCGCCGTGGTCGGTACCCTGCGAGCCATTCTCCGCGACGCGGCGGCCGAACTCGGAAAAGGTCATCACGCAGACGCGATCGAGCAGGCCGTCGGCCTTGAGCGCCTTGACGAATCCGGCGAGGGCCGTGCCGAGTTGCCGCATGAGATTCTGATGGCGGCCGGCCTGACCGGCATGGGTGTCGAAGCCGCCGAGGGATACGTAATAGACTTTGGTCTTCAATCCGCCCGCGATCATCCGCCGGACCATCTCGAGTTGTCGGCCGAGCGGGCCGCCACCGGCGCGGGGTGACCTCGGGCCTCTCAGACCGCGGCCGCGGCCGCGACCCGATCGAATCCGCACGCCCGCCGCATCCTGAATCTCCCGTGCCGAGGTTCGGGCATCCATCGCCATCCGTTGCAGGTAGGCCAGTGCCGAATCGGCATCAACCGGTTCGTCTACATCTGTCTTCCGCCGGCCCCGCTGAGCGTTGAGCTTCTCGAATGCCTTCAGCCCCGATCCGTGGGCACCGGGACCGCGCCAGGAGAGTTCTTCCGGCCCGGCAAAGCTGACGGGGTTGAACCGATCGCCCGCGAGGGCCAATGGGGATTCCTTCGTCAGGGCGATTCCCAGCTTGGGATCGGGCCGGCCTCGGCAGGTGCAGTCGAAGTAGCGGCCGATCCAGCCGTCGTGCTTGCGCTCGGCCGGATCGGCGGTGGACCAGATGTCGGTGGAAATGAAATGAGAGCGGTTGGGGTTCGGATAGCCGACGCCCTGCACGACGGCAAGCAGACCGGCGTCGAATAGCTGCTTGAGGCCCACGGCCTCGGGGTGAAAGCCGAGATGGTCGTCGATCTTGAGGGCCTTGTCAGCCGGGACGCCGATACGGGGGCGGGCCTTGTGGTAGAGATCATCGCCGTGGGGGACGATCGTGTTCAGACCGTCGTTGCCGCCGGCGAGTTGGAGGACGACGAGCACACGATCGTCGTTCGCACCGGGTTTGTGATTAACGAGAGCCACGTCGAGCGGATCCGCGATGGCCCACGCCGTGCGATCGAGAAACAACGGCACCGTCGCGCCCGCCGAGACGAGAGTCAGGCCCTTCTGAAGAAATTCACGCCGCGTATGAATCGTCGGTTCGATCATGGTTTCAACTCCGCCGGAGACATTGGTCTTCAGGCTCGGAAGATTGGGTCTGGTGATCCATGCTTCCAAGCGGGTTCAACAGATGGGTCGATGACCCATCCTACGGATCGCACCGGTTGGAAACCGGTGCCACAGGTCCACGTAGTGGCCCTACGACAATTGGTATTCGGGCATGCTCATGATCAGGTGGATCAGGCCGCGGATGCCCGAGGCGTTGGCCGGGGTTTGCACGTTGCGGGTGTTGATGTGCTGCTTGAGCGCGTCGATCAACACTCGTCGCCGCTCGGGCGGAAGTTTCCGCTGAAGCAAACGATCCGTAAAATGGTCCACAACTTGGCCGATGTTTTTCAGACCCTCGGTCCGCACGGTCGGCATCGGGTTGTATGCCGGCTGCAGGGCGACGGCGTCTTCCTTGGCGAGCACAGCCTCGTCGCCAAGGGTCTCGATCAGCCGTTGACGCTGGCGCTCGCGCTGCTTACGCGTACGTTCATTGTCATTTCCCGCGAGGATCGCGCCGGTCATGTTGTATCTGTCGAACAGGGTGCTCGTAGTGATCCACGTGGCCCCGCCGTCCCAACCCTTGACGTTGGGCGGCTGCATGAGCTGCTGGCCCATCTGGGCCAACCCCGTGGACATCGACTGCGTATCGACCGGCGGGATCTCCAGCATCCGCAGGGTGCCGACGAGCAGCTCGACGGGGCTTTTGATTCTCGTAAACCGGGCGCGATCCGAATAGAAGGCGTCGCTCATAAAAATCCGTGTCAGCATTGGCTCGATCTCATAACCGCCGTCGCGGAAGACCTTCGCGAGTGCGTGGACGATCTCCTCCTCGGGATTCTCATAGGCGAAGTATGTCCAGAACTTGCGGGCCATGAACTTCGCGGTAGCCGGCTGTTCCAGAATGATATCGACGATGTCCTCCGGACCGAACGGGCCGGTCTTGCCGAGGAAGGTCTTCTCACCGTCATCATGCTGCCGTCGCCGGAAGATCGTCTCGCCGGCCCGAACATCAACACCGAGGCCGGTAAAGGCCCGGGCGGACTCCCTGATGTCCTGCTCGCTGTAGTGACCGGTCCCCAGTGTGAAGAGCTCCATCAGCTCGCGGGCATAATTTTCATTGGGCTTTCCCTTGCGATTCTGTTGGGTGTTGAGGTACAGGATCATGGCCGGGTCTTTGGAGATATCGATCAGCAGATCGCGGAAGTTGCCGGCGGCGTGGCTTCGGAAAAGCCGGTTCTGTCGAATCATCGCCAGGCTGCTGCGAACCTCCCGATAGCCGCTGGTGAAATGACCGTGCCAGAAAAGGGTCAGCTTTTCCTGGAGCGGCCGGGGCGTGGAGACCATGGTCTCTATCCACCATCGGACGATCCGCTCGAACTGAAGCCGGTCGGCGCGGCGCCGCTGGTTGCGGAGCTTCTGCAATGCGTCGCGGTCGAGATCGGGATGGGTGAAGCGGAGCGGAGGGCGATGGGGGGCGAGGGTCAACGGCAAGGGTGATTCGGAAAACTGTTCGAAGTCGACGAGGATGTCGACGGCCTGCCTGCGACCGAGGCCCGCGATGTACTTGATCTGATCTGGGGTGCCCCCGAAGCCCGCGCGGCGAAGCAGATGGGCGGCGTGGGCCTCGGACCAGGCGTCGGATGCGGCAAGTGGGTCGGTCGTCGGTCCGATACAGGAAACCAACGCGAGTGTCGATGCCAACAGATGAACCATGGATATCCTCCTCCCAGACTATCGATCCGGCAAACCCCCTTGCCTGAGAGGATAAACGAGGAAAAGGGGGATGTATTGTGGTGAGAATGCGTGAGTTCGACGCCATGAGGGTGAATTGGGGGCGGTTATCCGGGCGTTGGGGGGATGGTTGATGCGTGATGGGATCGAAAACCCGACCAATCCGAGCCCCGAGCGCCAGCGAGCGGGAGCGAACACCAACGATCCGTTCTCGACGAGAACACACGAACTCTGTTGATCC
>CAYXGR010000059.1:0-1412 GCA_964464525.1 uncultured Planctomycetaceae bacterium | reverse complement strand
GTTCTCGACGAGAACACACGAACTCTGTTGATCCCGACCAGCACCGGCCATTCACACCGTGGACTTGCCCCCGATTTCAGCGAGCCGATCGTCGTTCCCGCGGGAGCAGGAGCCCACCGACGGTGAGGAGCAGGAAGGCCGTCGCGGGTTCGGGCACGATTTCCAGATTCAGGGAGATTTGATCGGTATTCACACCCGAGCCCGTGTTGCTGATCGTTGTGGTCAGCGGAAAGATCTGGCCGATGTCGGAGGCATCGAATACGAGGCCGGAAAAGGCGAGTTCGGAGCCGACGACGCTGAGTCGATTCGGGATGGAGAAGGTGGCCTCCTCGATGAATCCAACCGAATCCAGCAGCGAGAGATCCAAAGTGGGATTGGCGAAAATATCCCATTGGAGAGTCGATCCGGGCACCGCCAAGGCGCCGCCGATCGTGAGGGCGATATCCGGCTGTCTGAGCAATTCGATCGTGGCGGTATCCGAGCCACTCCCGGCTTGGTTGGCACCGGTGAACAGGGCGGTCCAGGTCTGACTGTCACCGGTTTCGATCGTGAATCCATGATTGAGCGGGGCATTCATGACGGGATCATTGATGATTGTCGAATCACCCCAATCAATGCTCCAGGAGGTCGGTTCGTCTGCATAGCTGAGGCTCTGAAGTTCTAGCGAGATATCGGCGAAGGAGCCGCCGGGTGTATTCGTGTTGACTCGGATCAGATTGGCCGTGATGTCTAACTGTGGATCGCGAACGACCTGGACTAAGTTGATGTCCTGGAACCGGCCGGCCGAGACGGCAATAGGGGTTGTTTCTATTGTGTTCCAGGTGTTCTCGATGACGGTGGTGCTTCCAGCGGCGATTCCCTCGGCCGACTGTGTTGTGAAGCCGGGCCAGGGGACCGCTGTATCGATCGGATTCCACCAGGCAGTCTGGGCGATACCGCTAGCGCTGATCTGGGTTCGACTCCGCCCCATGCCGAAGCTGCTGTTGAACCAGGTCTGGCTGGCGCCGGAGATGCGATAGCGCTTGCCCGGTTCGACCGGCACGGTCTGGCGTAGCCATTCGTCGTTTTGGCCGCGGACCTGAGCGAAGCTGGCGGGGAAAAATTGCCAGGGCCCGGGCGAGACCGTCCAACCGACCCCGGTCGAGTCCGGGAAGTCGCCGTTGGTGACGAGATTCGGCCCAAGCCATTCCGCGGCACGCGCATGAGTCGACAATGCGCACAGAGACACTGCGATAATTAGGAAAAAGGGAATTCGCATCGCTTCTTCTCCTCCATCGGGAGCGGGACGATCCGCCCCCCCTCTACACGCTATCGGTGCAGGCCCTACGCCTGTAGCCCATGGACATTCGATAGGATATCCGATCGGGGATGCCCGCGCCTATTGGGGTACATTCCCTAATCTTGACCGATGT
>CAYXGR010000058.1:7078-12364 GCA_964464525.1 uncultured Planctomycetaceae bacterium | reverse complement strand
TCAATCCGGTCAACGGCGAGAAGATCCCGATCTGGGTGGCGGACTACGTGCTGATCACCTACGGAACCGGGGCGATCATGGCCGTCCCGGCCCACGATACGCGCGACTTCGAATTCGCCACACAATTCAATCTACCGATCCGCAAAGTCGTACAGCAGGCTTCCGCCGCGAATCCCGATTCGTTGCACGAGGTCTACACGGGCAACGGCACGGCGGTCAATTCAGGTGATTTCGACGGGCTAACCACGGCCGAATTCAAGAAACGCATCACCGCCTGGCTCAATGAGCGGGGACGTGGCCACAGCATGATCAACTACAAACTCCGCGACTGGCTCTTCAGCCGGCAGCGCTATTGGGGCGAACCTTTTCCCATCCTGCACGGACCGGACGGCGAGGTCGTCGCCCTGGACGAATCTGATCTCCCGCTCGAACTTCCGGAAATCGATGATTATCGACCGGTGTCCTCCGAACAGGATGAAGATGCGCTGCCCGATCCTCCGCTGGGCCGGGCCCATGACTGGACTGAATTCGAGCGAGATGGGAAGACCTGGCGACGGGAGCTCAACACGATGCCACAGTGGGCGGGTTCGTGCTGGTACTACCTGCGCTTCCTGGAACCCCATCACCACGATCGATTCTGTAGCAATCAGACCGAACGATATTGGATGGTCTCCAACAAGAAGGACGGCACACCTCATGCAGGAGGGATCGATCTCTATCTCGGCGGCGCCGAGCATGCCGTATTGCACCTGCTCTACGCCCGCTTCTGGCACAAGGTGCTGTACGATCTAGGTCACGTCTCCACGCCAGAGCCGTTCGGAAAGCTTTTTAACCAGGGAATGATCCGGGCATTCGCCTACAAGAACAACCGAGGCGGCTATGTCGCTTATGAAGACATCGATTTTCGAGAGGACGGCGCCTACGGTAAGACAGATGGGGAAAAGCTGATCGGTGCCGTCGAAAAGATGTCCAAGAGCCTGAAAAACGTCATCAACCCCGAAGTGGTTGTAGACGAATATGGCGCGGATTCGCTGCGATTGTATGAAATGTTCATGGGACCACTGGATGCGAGTAAGCCGTGGAACCCGCGAGACGTCCCCGGCGTCTTCCGGTTTCTCCAGCGGGCCTGGCGGCTGGTCTCGGGCGATGGGCAATCGAGCAGGATTTCGGATGGCGAAATCGATGAGTCGCTCGAGCGGTCGCTCCACAAGACAATCAAGAAGGTAACCGAGGACATCGAGAAATTGGCGTTCAATACGGCGATCTCAGCGATGATGGAATTCGTCAACGCGGCCTACCGCGCGAAGAAAATCCACAAAACACAGGCGGAGCGATTCGTCCTGCTGCTCGCACCGTTTGCGCCACACCTCGGTGAGGAGTTGTGGCAACGCCTTCGAGGCGAGAACTGGGAAGGAAGTCTGGCCTATGAGCCTTGGCCGATGTATGACGATCGTCTCCTTGTCGAGCAGGAAATCGAGGTACCCGTTCAGATCAACGGCAAGCTGATCGGCCGTGTGACAGTCTCGAAGGATGCGGACGAGCAGGCCATCCTGGCGGCAGCGACGGCTCACGATCGGGTGTCGGCCCGTATCGGCGACGCCACGATCGTGAAAACCATCTATGTGCCGGGCAGGATGTTGAATGTCATTGTGAAGAAATAGGAAAGTTGCCAATATCCACTAGCTAAGGACTAGCGATAGGGGACTGGCGACGGGTAACTCAAACCATGCCCACCGAACTGGAATGCAAGATTCGCGTCGATTCGCATGAGCCGATCCGACGACGACTCCGCGATGCGAGGGCGGAATATGTCGGTCGCGTACAAGAAGTGAATGGCATCTTTGATGATGCCGCGTTTCGCCTTCGCAAGCGCGGTTGCGGGCTACGGGTGCGATCGATCACGGTATTGGACGGCGAAGGGCCGAGCGCAACCTTGACGTACAAGGGGCCGATACAAGCGAGTGCGTTCAAGCGTCGCGAAGAGTTGGAAGTCTCTATCGGCGAGGCCGATGCGGCGTCGGCGATACTGGAGGCCCTCGGTTTTCAACGAAGAATCCTCTTCGAGAAGCGGCGCGAATCCTGGCGAGTGGGATCACTTCATGTGGAATTGGACGAGGTTCCGACACTCGGTTTTTTTGTCGAAATCGAGGCTTCCACGGAAGATGAAATTGGTTCGGTCATGGTTCAACTTGGGCTCGAAGGTGAAGCCCATCTTGCAAGAGGCTACGTTTCGATGCTCGCCGATCGAAACGATTCCAGCCGGGGTGATCCGATCGAAATCCGGTTTCCACTTTAGATATTGCAGCCATAAAATCCGGTTAAAACCGCTCCTTCCTTGACGGAAACAGGCCAATCATCTAGGATCACCGGGTTCGGAAACACTGAAAAAGGAGTCATACCCCTGATGAATCTAGTGACCGGTGCGACGGGCCTGTTAGGTAGCCACATCGTCGAGCAGTTATGCAAGCGTGGTCGGCCGGTTCGCGCCTTGGTGCGCTTCGGTTCAGACGTGGCTTGGCTTCAATCTCAGGATGTTGAACTGATCGAGGGCGATCTCACGAATCCGGCATCATTGGAGCGTGCTTGCGATGGCGTTCAATGCATTTACCACGCGGCGGCGCGGGTTGGCGACTGGGGTCCGTGGTCTGATTTCCAAAAAATCACAATCGACGGAACGACCCATCTGTTCGATGCCGCCGAACGGGCCGGGGTGCCGCGGTTCATTCATGTCAGTTCGATCAGTGTCTACGGACATCGAAACGAAAAGAATCTGGTTCTCGACGAGACCGAGCCCTTGGGCGTCAACGTCCACCATTGGTCCTATTACACCCGTGCCAAAGTCGAGGCCGAGCAGGAGTTGTGGCGGCGCCACGCCGCCGGCAGTAAGGTCAAATACACCGTAATCCGTCCAAGTTGGCTCTATGGCCCGCGCGATCGGACGACGTTGACCCGGTTGGCACGGATGATTCGGCGGGGCAAGGCCAAGCTCCTGGGGAATGGCTATAACCGTCTCAATGTTGTCTATGCCGGGAATGTCGCCGAGGCCTGCATCCTCGCCGCCGACAACCCCTCTGCTGTCGGCGAGGCCTACAACTGCAGCAATGACGGTGAACTCACTCAGAAGGAATACTTCGACATGCTCGCCGATGCCCTGAGCGCGCCGCGTGTCACGAAGATCATCCCCTACAAAATCGCCTACAACATTGCGTTCACCCTGGAATGCATGGGGCATCTATTCCACCGCGAGCGGCCACCGATGATCACGCGCTACGCAGTCTGGTTGATGGGTCGCGATTCGTTCTTCTCCGCTGAGAAGGCTCGACGGGAGCTCGGCTGGAAGGCCACAGTCAGCTACGAGGAAGGCATCCCGAAGACGGTCCGTTGGTTTGAAGGCGTGGAAAACGACAGTACATCGCCCAAAGCCCTGGCTTCGTAGCACAACTGTTCCTCACTACACCTGGTCATCGTTTCCAATGAAGAACATGCCATAAATGAATAGATCGCCCGAGAACCCGATGCGCGGCGTGATTGGAATCATGCGCCGGGATGACCGGTTGTTGCTGATCCTGCGATCCAAGCATGTGCGAGTGCCGTTGGTCTGGTGTTTTCCCGGAGGAGAGATGGAACCGGGTGAGACCCAGGAACAGACGTTGGTTCGCGAAATGCAGGAGGAACTCAGTGTTCATGTCGAACCGGGCGAGCTGTTAATGAAGCAGAAAAAACACTATGGACGTCTTATTTTGTATTGCTGGTCAGCGCGCATCGTTTCAGGTGAACCGACACCCAACCCCCTCGAAGTGGCTGAGTGTGTGTGGTTGACGCCCGACGAGATTCGATCCAAGGACGATGTTCTTCCCGGCACGACGGACATCCTCGACACTCTCGGATTGTGATCACTGAAATCTTCCCTACCCAGTAGGTCATATCAAGGTCTTGACGCACGCTCTGCCCGGCGGCGTTCGCGCCGGGCAAGCGAGGCAAAGGTGAGCAGCCCGGCGATGGCCAGAACCAGAGCCACAGCGAAGGCAACAGGTCCATGGCGCAAGTACAGAAAGGTGCCGAAGAAGGGGGCAATCAATCCGCGAATCCCGGTCAGGAACACATGTGTTCCCATGTATATCTCCGCCCTCGAGCTGTCGGCGAAGTGTAAGTGGCCAATGTTCCAGGCGATGGCACCGCCACCCTTGCCAAGACCTTCGCACAATCGGGAGAGAGCAACGAATAACACAATAATGGTGAACTCGGTAGTCGAATCCAGATAGTCCGGCACGACATGGATCAAGAGGGCCGCCAATCCGCCGAAAAACGCCGTGCCGCTCCACGCGCAGGCGTTCAGCACCCGAAACCGCACGACGCCCACGCGATCAAACAGACCCGCCCACGGCAAGAGCGATCCCATCATCAGCAAGCGGGGAAGAATCTCCAACAGGTTGCCACTGTGGTAATAAGAGAGCATGAGTTGCTTGGTGACGATGATCGTCATCAGCGGCATGACCATGATGTTGGCCGAGCCGAGGAACATCATGGCCAGACAGTAGCGACGAAAATTTCGATCGTCGCGGAGCACGTCGACGGCAGCACGCAGCGGTCCGAAGAAGCCGTCGGTCGATGCGGCTCCGCTTTTCTCAATCGCGCGGGCCATATTCGCGAGTTCGGTCATTTCGCCCCGTACGTGCAACCGTCGAAGCAGTAGGACCGCACACCCACCTATCAGCGATGAAACGGGATAGACATAGATATAAACACGGGGATTCACGTCGAACAGGATGGATGCACAGGTGACCGTGACAATCGCGAGCGAGAAGCGGACGAGTTGCAGACGGGCGGCGATTCGGCCGCGCAGCCGCGTGGGATAGTTGTGTTTCCACAAGGCCGAGCGAACGGTCATGCACCCAGAGAGCATGACGCGGGCAAGGAAGATCTGCCCCGCAAAGATCCAGCCGCCGAGTGGCGTGGCCGGGGCGAGGGCGACGGATCCGACCAGGGCGGCGGTGGCGGCGGCGAGGAGCATGAAGAGGGGACGCTTGCGGCGCCCCGTTGCGACGGTCCCCCAAACAAGGCCCATGAGATTGGCAAACATGGGCGTGGCCATGACGACGGTGATGAGCCAGGGGCCGGCGCCGAAGGTCTTGGCGACGACGATGGAGGAAACGGAGCCCTCGAACATACCGGCGAAGACGCCCCAGAGGAGCAGATGCCGGACTTCGATGAGATAGTTCGGGCGTGCCATGATCGGCACGCCGCGTATTCCGAATAGATCCAAGTCTTATACTTTCTATCGCGACA
>CAYXGR010000058.1:0-6978 GCA_964464525.1 uncultured Planctomycetaceae bacterium | reverse complement strand
ATTCCATGACGATTGTGAACCGTTTTTTGAAATGGAGGTAATACAGGCCGATGATCCGCATCATCACGATGGTCAGATAGGTATTGAGGGGAATGATGATCAGATCCAGCGTGATGCTCGTCGAAGTGAAGTCGGGGAATGGGACGGACATGCCCATCTTGACCAGGAATGCGCCGACGATTGAGGAGATGGCTAGCATGTTGGCCAGGATCAGCATCAGCCAGATGGCGAGGTAGGGCAGGAAGGTTCGGAAGATGGTGGAGAAGATCAGGTCGATTCGAAAAACCATGGCGATGGCCTCGAATGAAAAGAGTAGGAGCACGATCGGAAGCAGAAAGATACCGGCGACCAGCCAGACAGGAACCATGAAGGCGATAGATTGCGGCACGGCGCCCAACCCGACGCAGAGCCCGAAGATGAGGCCGGGCGCGAGGACGATCGCATAGGCGCAGACGTACTTGAACGCCGGCCTCAAAACCCCCTCCAGGAACCCTCCCTCGAGCGAAAGATTGGGCAGGTCATCGGAACCGGTGGCGGTCTCGGACACGACGGCGAAGTAGAGAGCGGCCAGCCAGCCGAAGATGATGCACTGACCCGTGAACATCAAGATCCACCCGTATGGGCCGCCTAATCCCGCGAAGCCAAGCAGAACCTGAAATGCCGAGACCACCAGGATGATCACGCAGGACACCGCATTCCCCCCGGTCCGGACGGGGTAGATGAAGCTGAAGAAGGCATCGGCCCAGAAGCCGCGCGACGGGCCTTGGATGGGATCTGCCAGGCGCGTGTTCGATGCCGTTCGGGTCGTCCGGTCACGGGCATACCCCAGTGCGACGGCAGTCTGGCCGCCGACGGGTATCGCCTTCGGTGCCGCCTCGGTCTCGGCCCGGGTCGCGTCCAGATCCAACTCGGTCAGGATATCGCTTTGGGAGTGGTCGAACGCGCCGGACAGGTCTCCAAGTAACTCGTTGTCGAGATTGGCGGGCGCGGGGTCCGGCGAGGCCGTGGGCATGGACGGGGGTGTTGCTTTGGATTTCCGAGTAGCGGATTGTGGGCGGGGCGTGTGCGTGGAGGAGGGTCGGCTTGCGCTGATAGCCGCTGCCTTGAACTTCGCCGTGGGGATGCGGAACGGGTGCTTACACGCCGGGCAGGCCAGCTTCCTGTCCGCCAGCTTCGACGAGATCTTCAACGATCTACCGCATTTACACTTGACACGAAGCGCCATGATCAACCCTCAAGGCGGTCACCCCACCGCGCAGGCCCAGGCCCACGCTCGAGAGGAGAATTGAAGATGCCACCATCCTATCAGAAAGTGGCCGCACGGGTGTATTGAAAAAGATGGAAAAATTGGAATCACCGGCGAAATACTGTCATTCCATACCCACCGCTCCCTTACGGTCGCGGCTCTGATCAGTCGAATCCTATTTACGAAGGTATTGTCCGGTGTAGCTTTTCGAATGGGCCGCGACCTGTTCCGGGGTGCCCTCGACAACAATTCGCCCGCCGGTGTCGCCCCCTTCCGGGCCGAGGTCGATGATCCAGTCCGCCTGTCGGATCACGTCGAGATTGTGTTCGATGACGAGAATGCTGTGGCCCAGATTACACAGCCGGTTGAGGACTTCGAGTAATCGGTGGATGTCCGCGAAGTGGAGGCCGGTCGTCGGCTCGTCGAGGATATAGAGGGTGTGACCGGCGGCGGGCTTGCCGAGTTCAGCGGCGAGCTTGATTCGCTGGGCCTCGCCGCCGGAGAGGGTGTTGGCCGACTGACCAAGCGCGATGTAACCGAGACCGACGTCACTCAGCGCCTTCAGCACATTCTTGATCGCGCTGAAGCTGTCGAAAAAGCCCAGCGCATCCTCGACACGCATGTCCAACACGTCGGCGATCGACTTGCCTCGATAGCGAACGTCGAGCGTCTCCCGGTTGTATCGCGTTCCATTGCACTCGGCGCAGCGGACGAAGATGTCCGGGAGAAAGTGCATTTCGATTCGGCGTGTGCCCTGTCCCTGGCAGGCTTCGCACCGCCCCCCCTTTACATTAAAACTGAACCGCCCAACCGAGTAGCCGCGAATCCGGGCCTCCCGCGTTTTGGCGTAGAGACCTCGAATGCGATCGAAGATACCGGCGTAGGTGGCGGGATTGCTTCGAAGCGAACGGCCGATGGGGGACTGATCGATCTCGATCACCTTGTCGACCCGGCCCACGCCGATGATTCGATCGTGCTTGCCGGGGCGATCGGCCGAGTTGTGCAATCGTCGTTTGAGTACCCGCAGAAGGATTTGGTTGATAATTGTGGATTTTCCGGAACCCGAGACGCCCGTGACACAACAGAACACTCCCAGCGGAATCCGTACGTCGATTTGTTTGAGATTGTTTTCCGCTGCGCCCTTGATCTCGATAATATTACGCTTCGAGATCGACCGCCGATCGGCCGGTGGTTCGATCCGCAAGTCGCCCCGGAAATAGGCGGCGGTAATCGATTCCTTTGAATCCATCAAATCTTGCCGAGGGCCGTTGACCAGGACGTGCCCGCCGTGGGCACCAGCGCCGGGGCCGATGTCGATGATCCATTCCGCCGCGCGGATCGTCTCGACGTCGTGTTCGACGACGAGGACCGTATTGCCGAGGTCAGTGAGCCGTCGCAGGGTGTCGATGAGCCGTGCGTTGTCGCGGGGGTGCAGGCCGATGGTCGGCTCGTCGAGAACGTAGCAGACGCCGACAAGACCGCTACCAACCTGTGTGGCGAGCCGGATACGCTGAGATTCACCGCCCGAGAGTGTGTGACTTGCGCGGTTGAGCGACAGGTAACCGATGCCGACGTCGATCATGAACCCCAATCGGTGACGAATCTCGGCCAGGATCGGCGCCGCGATCGGGCCGTGTTCTCCTTCGATCTGGAGTCCATCGAAGAATGTCGCCGCCCGGTCGATGCTCATCCGCGCGATATCGTCGATGTTTTTTCCGTCGACGCGGACCGAAAGGCTCTCGGCGCGCAGCCGTGCGCCGCCGCATTGCTTGCACGAGCGCTCGATGAGGTATCCATGCAGCCGTGTCTTCACCGACTCGCTGTCGGTCGTTCGCCAACGCCGGTTCAGATTGGGGATCACGCCCTCGAAGTGGTTGTCGAATTCGGCCTCGTCCTTCTCCCGCGTGCCCCACATGAGAATCTTCCGCAGACGCTCGGGCACCCGCTCGTAGGGTGTCGAAGGCGAGACACCGAACCGTTCACAAAAATCTTTCACAAGGCGAGAATAGACCGATGTCATACTCTGCCCGCTTCGTTGCCAGACCACAATCGCGCCGCGCTCCAGCGGCAGCTTTGGATCGGGCACAATCAGGTCGGGATCGAAATCCATCACCGTCCCCAAACCGTCGCACTTTGGGCAGGCGCCGTGCGGAGAATTGAACGAGAACACCCGAGGCTCCTGGTCCGGCAGGCGGACGTCGCACTTCACGCATGAATAACGCTCACTATAATTCGTGTCATCCCAGGATTCATCCTTGTTTCGATTTTTGTCCGCCTGATACGAGACAACCACCAATCCATCCCCCAGCCTCAGCGCCGTCTCGATCGACTCACTCACACGCGAACGCAGATCGGCCTTGATCACGATCCGATCGACGACCGCCTCGAGGGTGTGCTTCTTGCGGCTGCTCAGTGCCGGCACGTTCTTGACCTCATGCACCTCGCCGTCGACACGGACGCGGATGAACCCTTCGCGAAGGATTCGTTTGAGTACCGTTCGGTGCTCGCCCTTTTGATCGCGAACGAGTGGCGCGAGGATCATTACCCGCGTTCCTTCGGACAATGCGAGGACACCGTTCGTGATCTGTGTCACGGTCTGCCGGTGCACCCGCCGACCACACTCGGGACAATGTGGCACGCCCACGCGGGCGAACAGCAGCCTGAGAAAGTCGTGGATCTCCGTCGTCGTCGCCACGGTCGAGCGCGGATTGCTCCGACCGGCCTGCTGGGCAATGGCGATCGTCGGTGGCAGACCGCTGATCTGATCCACGTCCGGCTTCGTCATCTGCCCGAGAAACTGGCGAGCATATGTGGAAAGCGATTCGACATATTTGCGATGCCCTTCGGCGTAGATCGTGTCGAAGGCCAGGCTGCTCTTGCCCGATCCGCTGAGGCCGGTGACGACAACCAGCTTGTCGCGTGGGATATCGAGGGTGATGTTGCGCAAGTTGTGCGTTCTGGCGCCGCGGATGCGAATCCACCTGGTTTCAGGATCGGGCATGGGCGATCAATTCCCGTGGCTCGCCGAAGATCGATCGGGATGTTTGGTCCGGTTGGATCGATTCGTTTTCAAATTGATTCGTCATTCTTTCCGAATAGAGAGGTTGGGTGATGCCGTTTCAAATCCACCGGCATGAGTTAGTTGAGGCCGCCTGTCAAGTTTTCTTATCGATCATACTGGATTCGATAGGATACTTTGAAATATACTGAACAAAGTGCATAAATCAACATGAGGAAAGGCGGATCATGAGCGCCAAAACAAAGTACCCCTGGTTCGTCAAGGGCGATCTTGATGGGTTTTTCGGCCTGGCCGTCGACAACCTTGTGCAGGTGCTGGTCATCGTGGCCCTGTGCAAAAAGCTGTGCGGATTCGACGATGTACTCATTTATGCCCGCATCCTCCCCGGTATCGCGGTCAGTCTGCTCATCGGCAATCTGTACTACGCCTTTCACGCACGACGGATTGCGCGGCGCGATGGAAACCTGACCTGTACCGCGCTGCCCTACGGCATCAACACACCTTCGGTCTTCGCCTACATCTTTTTCATCCTCGCCCCCATCTATGGCCGCTACAAAGGTACCGATCTCGGCCCGGAGGGCGCTGCCGATCTGGCGTGGAAAATCGGCCTGCTCGCCTGTATCGGCAGCGGCATCATCGAGTTTCTCGGCGCATTCGTCGGCGGTTGGATCCGTCGCGTCACGCCTCGGGCCGCGCTACTCTCGGCCCTTGCCGCGATCGGCGTCATATTCATCGCCAGCCCGTTTGCCTTCCAAATATTTGAGCGGCCCCTCGTCGCCCTCCTGCCCATGTTCGTCGTCCTCGTGGGCTATTTCGCAAGGGTACGATTCCCCGCCGGTCTGCCCAGCGGTCTGGTTGCCGTCCTTCTCGGTACGCTCCTCGCTTGGACCATCCCATTCATTCCTGGTCTCGGCCCGCAGATGATGAGCCCGGAGAATGTCGCTGCCGCGACCGAACAAATCGGATTGCACACACCCCAACCGTGTTGGAATGAGATTCTTGCCTTGTTCCGGAGCGACACCGCACTCCTCTGGTCGTTCATGGGCGTCATTGTTCCCATGGGTTTGATAAACGCCATCGGATCGCTTCAGAATATCGAGTCTGCCGAGGCGGCGGGCGATCGATTCTCGACCGGGCCCTGCATGGCGGTGAACGGGATCGGCTCGATCGCCGCCGGTCTGTTCGGAAGTTGCTTCCCGACAACAATCTACATCGGCCATCCCGGCTGGAAGGCCCTCGGGGCGCGGTGCGGATATTCGATTATCAACGGCCTGGTCTTCTCCCTGGTTTTCGCCTTGGGTCTTGGAATGTTCATCGTAAGCATCATCCCGATGGAGGCTGGGTTGGCCATCGTCCTGTGGATTGGCATCATCATCACCGCGCAGAGCTACGAAGCCGTTCCCAAGCGTCACTATGCGGCCGTGGCCATCAGCTTCTTTCCTGCGGTGGCCATGATGGCCGTGTTCCTTGTTCCCAATATCCTGAGCGGCATCGGCGGGACCGAAGGCATCCTGCCGATGATCCAACAGCATGGGGCGGAGTTGACCGACAAATTTACCGACGCCTGGTGGCCGATCGGCGTTTATGCACTGGCCGGGGCCAACAGTGGCTTTATCATTACATGCGTCATTATATCCGCCGTGAGCGCGTTTATGATCGATCGCAGGTTTCGGACGGCCGCGATCTGGTGTCTGGGCGGCATGATGATGACGTTGCTCGGTTTTCAGCATGCCTATCGCATCGAACCCGGTGCGCCCGCCCCGCGCGAACTTCTCGTCTGGCAACGCAGTGAGTCGATTTTCGTGGATACGAATTTCTATTTGGAGCAATTGCCCGACGCCTTCTGGCATCGCGGTTATCGAATTGCCGGAGGCTACGGCGCGGCGGCCCTGATGTTGTTCGGAATCCACTGGATGCGAAAACGCGGGAAGGGGTTCGAAGATATTGTGGTGTACGTGCCCGCCCCGTCCGAACCGGTGCAAACTCAATCGGTGCGAACTACCTCGCCGAATTCGGATATCCCGCCACCCGAGACAGACCGACAACAGGAACAGGCGGAACAGACATATGACCCCGCTCCGGTCCCATCCATGCCGGAGGGGGTCGTGCAGGCACCGGTACATGATCCAACTAAACCGATAATGGAAACCGGGTACGGTGAGTTGAACGCAAGTGAAGGAGAATATGATTTCGTGCCACCTTCGGAAACCGATGATCCGGTTTCGGCAACCGGAAAAATAGAACAGATGAATTACGAGATGGATAATGCACCGGGAGAATGGCCGCCGCAGGTGGGAATGGAACCCGACGGCCCGCCTGTGCCATTTGATAATGCCGACTCCACTCCTGAGACTGGAGAAACGGATCAAGTCGTGGAGTTCGATACAGCTCCCGGGGCAGAACCACCAGAAACGGGGCCTTTCGATGCACAGCCTCCCGACACACAGTTTTCGCCGGAATGGGAAAACACACCTCTCCAGCCCCATGATTCGGCCGAACTATTGACTCCACCGCCGGGCGGGAATCTAATAGTACCCGATGAGCCAATTTCGCCGCCTCCGAATGTGGAGGGTAGCGGACTCGACGATCTCGAGAATCCACCCGAATCTCGACAATCATCGTCATCAGACGATCAACCCGGGGCGTAGCTCAGCCTGGTTAGAGCGCCTGCTTTGGGAGCAGGAGGCCGTTGGTTCGAATCCAATCGCCCCGA
>CAYXGR010000057.1:0-12412 GCA_964464525.1 uncultured Planctomycetaceae bacterium | reverse complement strand
GAAAACATCGCGGCGGAAGCCTGCATGGAATCCGCCGAAATTGTCGTGGCCCCTGTATTGAACCCGATCCTTTCCATGTTGGTGGATTGCGATCGCCTCGTATATACTCCGAGAGAGTTGATTTGGATTGCCGACCTTCGAGGAACGATCACGTTTCCAAAAACGGGCGGATGCCGTGGAGTGCCTAGCCATCATCAATCAGAAAGGGGGTGTCGGAAAGACATCCACCACGGCGAATCTGGGCGCCGCCCTGGCGCTGCGGGGCAAGCGCGTTCTCCTGATCGACATGGATCCTCAGGCCCACCTGACAACCCACTTCGGACTGGATGAAAAGGCCGCCGAATCCTGCATCTACGAAGTGCTTACCTGCAACTTGCCATTGGAGTCGGCCATCTATGCCTATTCCGAATTCGTCTCCATCATTCCAACTCGAATCGATCTGGCTGCTGCGGAGACGGAACTCGTCAGTGTTGTCGGTCGCGAAGTCATCCTGCGTGACGCATTGGCGATCCGTGAACTGCCATTCGATCTGATCCTGCTCGATTGTCCACCGTCTTTGGGTGTTCTCACTTTGAACGCCCTCAGTGCGGCGAACCGCGTATTGATCCCGGTCCAGCCCCATTTCCTTGCCTTACAAGGCGCCGGGCGACTTTTCGAAACCATTGCACTGGTCAACCAGAGGCTCAATGCGGAACTCCGCGTCTGTGGCATGATCATGTGCATGTACGAATCGGGAACCCGGCTTGCGTCGGAAGTCATCGACGATCTGTCCTCGTTCCTCGAATCGTATCGCGATCAGGATGTACCCTGGCAACATGCGCGGATCTTCAACACCCGCATCCGGCGAAATATCAAGCTGGCAGAGTGTCCGAGTTACGGTCAGTCCATCTTTGAATATGCCCCGCGGAGCAATGGCGCCGTTGACCACCTGGCCCTTGCGGATGAACTCCTGGAATTGATTGAGATGCCGAGTTCCGAATCGGTCCACAACCCGAAACCAACCGAGGAATCCGAACCGAACGTACTCGACACTCCACCCCCACAACCCGCGACCACATCCATCACCACGCTGGCCATGCCCGGCGAGAGGCCCCTGTCGCCGGTCGTCGTCCCGGACAATGCGATGACATTTCAGGAAAACGTCGCTTCCGTTCCCATCGAACCGTGCGATTCGTCAGCGTCCCCGACGCATTCGCAGGATTCGCTGGAGCCGTAGATGACCGCATCGAAGCCGGGCTTGTCGACGGTGATCTGGTTGGGTTGCCTGCTCGGGGCCTTCACCCTGACGCATTGGCCACCGCCCGAGGATCCACTCCCGCAACCCATCAGCGACAAGGTGCTTCATGTCATCGGTTTCGTGGTCCTGGGACTCGTCACGAGCCATCGATTCGCCCGAGGACCGCAATCGAGAAGAACCGGTGTATTTCTGCTGGTGTGGGTTGGCCTTGCGGGCTATGCCGCGCTGGATGAACTCACTCAACCGTTTGTCGGTCGCATGTGCGAATTCGCCGACTGGTTGGCCGACCTGTTCGGGGCGCTGGCCGGCCTCTCGATTATCATGGCACGCAACACACTGCGGTCTTCCGCCTCGTAACTGGATTGACGGATGAGGAAATTGCGCATCATCGGCATGATCGTTTTGACGCTGTGTGTTCCACTTCTGAACGGAGCATGTGATTCGGATCGTTCCTCCGATCGGCCTCGTTATCGTCGAATCGTCCGAATCGCGGTCGTTGGCGAGGCCAAGGATGATCCAACCTGGCCCATGCTCCAATCGATGGCCGCCGTTTATCAGCAACGCGATCCGATGGCCAAGGTGCGGGTATTCGCGCCCGACACAACCTCCCCCCGCGCGCAGCAGAAGCTCTTGGAGGGCCTGCTGGACGAGGATTTCCATGTCGTGTGCGTCATCCCAACTGATCCACTGGCTATACGCCCGGCGATCAAAAGCCTCGTCAAAGGGGGCCGACCGGTCGTGACGATCGGCCGCGATGTTCCCGCGTCGAATCGTTCGGTCTATTGCGGTCCCCTGGAGGCTTCGATCGGCAGGACGGCGGCCGCAGCCTGCCCGCTGGCGCTTGCGGGGCGTCCTCGTACCCTGATCGTGTTGCACGCCGGGGAAGATCATGAAGTTTATCGCGTCCGCCGTCTTGCATTGATCAATGAACTGCCCTTTCTGGGCGATATCCGCGTGCTGAAGGAAGTGAATTGTGCCGGCAATCCCGGAAACGCCGCACGTCTCACCCGGATCCAGTCAAAGCAATACCCGCGTGTTGGCGGCTGGGTTTTTCTGGAGGATTGGGCGTTGCGTGAGATTCCTCCCTCGGATCGTCTGTTGCCGCTGGGATGTGGTTTGGTTCTGTGCAACGGCTCTCCTCGCTATTTTGATCGTGTTCGAAACGGCGAAATCCAGGCCCTGGTCGTCTTTGATTATTACCAGGCGGTTGAGAATGCCCTCGAGGCCGCCACGCGACTGGTTGCAGACGATCAGACGGGTTTTCTGCCGATATGCAGCGTCGAGCCGGAAATTGTTACGGGGAAGGAACTGAAACAATTTGAACGTCGCTGGAGGGCCTGGCAGGAGGGAAAATCTTCGCTGGAATTAAACCCGGGATGATCAACCGGAGGATGGCGAGGACGACCTTCAGCGCGAGCCGAGGAAAAAGGTGCCGAAGGTTCGAAGGAGGATGATCAGATCAAGTTCGAGCGAGGTGTTCTTCATGTAATAGAGATCGAGCTGGAGCTTACGCCGGGAATCAGCGATGCTCGAACCGTATGAGAAATTGATCTGTGCCCAGCCCGTCAGGCCCGGTTTGATGAGATGCCGCTCATTATAGAACGGGATGAGAGAGGAAAGTGGACCGACGAATTCCGGACGCTCGGGGCGAGGTCCGACCACTGACATTTCACCTTTGAGGATATTCCATAACTGCGGGAGTTCATCGAGCCGCGAGCGCCTGAGAAATCGCCCAAACTGAGTGACCCGCGGATCGTTGGGTTTTGCCCAGGTCGATCCTTCGGCCTCTGCGTCGTTGTGCATGGTCCGGAACTTATGGAGTGTGAACGTTTGTCCGCAGCGTCCCACGCGCGTCTGCGAATAAAACACCGGACCACCATCCCGCAAACGAAGCAGAATCGAAACCAACAACAGGATTGGCGATACCAATATCAGGCCGATGCCCGCTACCGCGATGTCAAACACGCGTTTGGAGACCATGTGTTCCTGTCGTTGTCCCTTCAAGTCGGCGGCCAGGAACCATTTGGCTGTGATGTGCGACACCGGCACCTCACCGTAGGTGGACTCGAAGAAGGTGGCTTCGTCGGTGACACGACAGCCCAGTCGCAGACACGTCAGCGCGGCGTGAAGGTGTGAGGAATCCTGTGACGCCACGTCGGCAACAACGACTTCAGCAACCTCATAACGCCGGCAGAGCGACTCGATTTCCTGGATGTCGCCGACCACGGGGATATCGCTGGCACCATATTCCTGGGATCCCGCGTGTGTTGAATCCACCACGCCGACCAGGTGGTAGCCGGGCACCGAATCTCTGCGTACCGAGCGGATGATCACTCCCGTGAGCGGGCCCTGACCGATGACCAGCAGACCTTTGCGAACGTCGCGCACGGCGTAATGCACAAGGAGCCGAACCGTCGAGGCGGTCACGAGAAAGAAACAGACGCCGGTTGCCGCGGCACGACGGCTGAGAGGAGAATACATGAACAAGTGCATGACGAGCCAGGCGGCGGCCATGGCGATGCAGACGGTCAGCAAGCAACGGGCTATGATCCGTGAGCGGGTCCAGAGGGTGGAGGTGTCATAGAGGCCGAACATGCTGCCGGCGACAACGACGGAAGAGGCGAGGACGATGTTGGCGATCCAGAGGTGATATTCCGCGAGCGGGTCGGGTGTCGCCGTCCACCAGACGAAGAGGTGATGTCCCATCAGGGTGCCGCCGCAAACGATGACGATGTCGAGCAACAACCAGACCGCGCGGGGAAGATTGAGCAACCATTCTCCCACGACGGCCCTGCGGACCATCAGCGGTTTCTTCTCCGCGTCGCTGAGTGGTGGGTAGACCACGTCGGCGAGCTTGGGGGGCGCGGCAATATCTGCTAGCAACATGGAGTGCCTTGTCACGTAAACGAAATCCCTCGTATGCCGCTATGGGTATCGGACGCGCACCCTATCGAATTGAGTTGTGAGTCCCGAACGGACAGGGCGCAATTTTTGCGCGGGTCCGATTCCTATCCCGAGAGAAAGACAGGTGATCAAGAGAGGTCGGAGCGGATCGTGTCATGGATACCCTCCGATAAATATACCTGCCGAGAATCAAGACTCGACTCGGTCAAATGGCCATCCGATAAGTCACTGGAGCATTATGGGTTGGATTGGAATTACAAATCCAGTCTCGTCCCGATCCGCACAACATCGCTGTGTCGACGCACACGGCCCGACTTGGAATTGAGGATTGACCTGATGATCACACGACCCGTCGGATCGCCAGACTCGAATGGAATTCGCGGCTTCACAAGATCGCGGCCCATGTGTTATGTGATCCTTGCCATCGTCACCACGGCCTCTGGGTGTGTGAATAAGGCCGACAAGTATCACGTGACCGTCGATGAGACAGTTGTATCAGTGGTGCCGGCCGATCTCGGGGACCGCGACGAGCAGTCCAATAAAATCGGTGTTCACTTTTTTGATGCAAAGCCATCCTCCGGCCGTTTCCCGGCCGGTCTATGCGTGGTCCGTGTCGAGGCATTCAAGGAAGATAACAAACCCGATCGGCTTCTCAGGGTCATCACGTTGCCGAAACATCACGCCGTTTATTGGAACCATCTCCTTGACGAACTGCTTTCCATTCGGGAGGTCGTCTTTCTCGGCAGACCGGGCCTCGATCCCCGCGGCTACACTTGGCGCGAGATTCTCAGTGCCGCCGCCGTTCGGGAATCGAGCCTGTGCATCATCTATGCACGACTCGAAATGACCGATGCCGATGCGGAATATGTGGGCATGCTCTGGGATACCGGAACCTTCGAAGCGCTGGCCTCATTTCGTGCCCCCGTTGTCCTGTCAGCGGATCTGGTCGACGCTATGGAGGAGGATCCCCAATCAGACTCCGCGATCAGCGAGGCCGATTTTCGGGCTGAGCTGGATTTTCGCCACCTGATTCGCGATGCGATCTGGGATCTCTCCAAACGCGACAGCCCGCCGACCACAACACAGCCCAGCCCCTGGCGTTATTCGGATGTGCCCTTGTTTCCGCGCGATTATGATCGTTTTCCCTTTCCGCTCTATCGCCGGCATAGATCCTCCGATAAGGGCGGCTCCTGATATCCCTGTGGTACCGGTTTTAACTTCTGTGGCACCGGTTTCCAACCGGTGCGAAACGCATCACTCGTTTCCAACCCATACAAGAAACATGATTTGAACCTGCACCACAGGTTTTCGGATGCTCTATCAACAGACCCGAACCGTGGTAGGGAAGGCCGGTCATCGAGCCGATGATGATTCCCATGAGGGGGAATCATGCGCGGGGCTATCGTCCGAATATCTGAAGAACCGCTGGTCAACGTGATCCATCGATACCTGGCGGAGATGGCCTTTGCGATCTATGCCGCCGCGCTCGCCTATGTATGCGTCGTGCCGTTTGATTTCACCACGCATAAACTCATCGATCCGGCATCGCCGCGATTTCTCAATCTGCTGATGACCGGCTCCGGTCTGCCGGACATCTTCGCGAACATGGCGATCTACATGCCCTTCGGGGCGTTGGCTTTCCTCATACTCAGGAAAATGAACCGCGGGCTCTTGCTGTCCGGAACGCTAGCTGTCCTGCTGGCGGGCCTATTCGGATTCGGTATCGAACAAGCCCAGTGTTATGTTCAATCTCGCGTTTCCACCTGGTCTGATGTTCTTGCCAACACGCTTGGCGCCTGGATCGGTGTCATGGGGATCGCTGTCTTTCATGGCGAGTATCGCCGTACGGTGGAGCAGGGTCGCGAAGCCGCGCGACGAAACTGGTGGCTTTCCGTCTCCAAGGGCATGGTCTGCCTGCTGCTGATCGTTCACCTGCGACCTTATGACATCGTCGTGGATCTCCGTCATACCGCCGCCGACACCGTGCGACATGCCGACATCAGCCCACTTGCCGCATGGAACGGGCTTCGTGCGAGGGTTGCTACACAGGTCAATCTCGGACAACGCGACGGAATGAACGAACTGGCGCGGGCCCGATGGGATTACGCCATCGATCGTATCGTCGACACGGCGGGCTATGCCGGGCTCTCAATACTCCTCGCGATGGGGCTTTATCGCGATTTTCATCGAAGACGACGGCTTTATGGGTGGATCGGATTCGTAGTCGTCTCTCTTGCCATGATGGTTACCCTGATCCGCATCTTTCTGACCACGTATGGCATCGATACGGCCCATATCGGATGCGGTATGCTGGGCTGGCTGATCGGTTGTGGAATCGCATACGTCATTCGTTACGGCTTGCCATCCGCCCCAACGGACGCGGTCACCGTCTCTCCCACCCGCACGATCCCCCTGCGGCTGCAAAAAGTCGCCATCGCCTTCACGCTGGTGATTGTGTGTCTTTACGAACTGGTCCCGTTCGACTTCGCAACCGGACCGGGGGCGGAGTCAGCCCTTCTCGGATCGACTTGTATGATACCGTTCAAGTGGCATTTCCTGTCGCGCCCTAACGATGCCCTCAATGATATCAGTGGCGAGTTACTGCGATATGGAGCGATGGGGATCTGCCTCGCTCTGCTGCTGCGCCGTCGGACTCGGCAGAATTGGCGAGTCCAACTCGCAGCTTGCGTGCTGCTCGCCGGGGTCGTCAGTTGCGCTTTCGAGGCGATTCACTTGATCATGGCGACGCGACGCACGGATATCACCACGCCCATGCTTGCCCTGTTTGCCTCTTTTGTCGGATGTATCGCCATCCGATGGATGTCTGATTACCGAGCCTATCTATCCGTCAACATTGTGGAAAATGCGTTGACGCGGCAACTCATCGAAGGCGAGTCCTACGACAAGTCAAGCCTCACTCGGCTCGGCTCAGGACGTAACGATGCTTCCCAGAAGGATCAGGCTCAATCTCATTCACCAGATGAAGCCTCACATCGATAGAGTGCCCGATCCGCTTTCGCAATCGATCGCTTATCCGCCTCCGGCGATCGGCATCCCATGATCCGTCGGAGACGATGCGCACGTCGAGGTTCAAATCGGACTGCTGTTCCACCTTGAAATGCCGGATCGACGGTTCCTCTCGAAGGATGTAGATCACCGACAGGGCGTGTGCAAAGCCTCCGTCCGTGGTCCGCAGCATGTCGGTCTTGCGACCCTCCACGATCTCGAGCGATTCCAATCCTCGTCCGCATGGACACGCCGATCGAGACCATCGGGCCATGTCGCCGGTGCGATAACGGATGAACGGCATCCCCCGTGCGTCAAGATGTGTGACGGTGATTTCGCCGGGATGATCGCCGTTGACGCGCGCCTCCGAGGTGTCGAGAAGCTCAACGATCAGGCTCTCCATGCTCACATGGTAAGAACCTCGTGGGCACTGATGGGCAATGAAACCCGCCTCGCGCGAACCATAGCCGTCCGCGACCGGTACGGCGACGGTCTCCTCGATGATCGCACGGTCCGCGGGCGAAAACAATTCGCCCGTCGTGAAGACGGCCTTGAGCGAAGGGCATTGAATGCGCCGCCCGGCGTCGTGGGCGTGTCGAACCAGTCGAGCAAGGCTGCTCGGATAACCGAACAGATGCACCGGGTCGAATCGTTCAATCTCGTCGAGGTAGCACGACATCCTCTTCGGCGTCATGTCGAAGGCGTTGAGGAGCCGATGGTTGGTCAGGTGATCGCGGATTCGTTTCAACCGATCTTGAGTGTTCAACTCGACCGGTGAACCCCACACGTACAATTCTCGTTCTCCCAATTCGATTCCAAACCAGGCGCGGGTGCGGGCGCGGCCGGCCTGATCGGCGGCCTGCCGCCTGCGGTCGATCCAAAACTGCAAGGGATCGCCGGTCGAACCGCCGGTGCTGTAGGGAAAGAGACCGCCCGGCACCGATGGGTCGATCATGACATCCTTGTGATCGCGGATATCCGTTTTGCTCAGCGTTGGGAGTCGTGGGAGATCATCGAGTGTTGCCCGATCGGGATCGATGCCCGAGCTTGCGATGCGATCGCGATAAAATGGACACATCGTGCGTGCGTGTCGCAGCAGGCGGCGCAGCTTGCAGACCTGATACTCGCGCAGGCGCGGCGCGGGCCACCATTGGCTACGGTGTAATCGGCGTAGATAGGGCAGAGTCCCTCTGCGAAGCAGAAGCTCGTGGGCGGGAAGAATCCATTTTCTGACAATCTCAGGATGCACATCATCCTCGTGTGGGATGGGTCATTGACCCATTTGTTGAACCTGATTCCGTAATTTTGTCCCGGCCTCGCGTTCCCAATCTCCGGCCTCCAACTTCAGCCATGCGTCGAACATCATCAATTTCCACAGGCTTGGGCCATGGCGGGCGCGGCGCGAGAGGTGGTCATCCCACATGCGCCGGATTGCATCCGGCGCGATCCATGCGTGCAGTGAACCCCCTGACCCCAGCAGTCGATCCTGAAACCGTTCACGCAGTGGGCCGTCGAACCAGTCATTCAGCGGCACATCGAAGCCCGACTTCTGTCGATTCGCCGTTTTGGAATCGATCACCCTGGAAACGGCACGACGCAATACCGCCTTACCGTGTCGCCGATGAATACGATGCCTTGGCGGGATCCGCCACGCCGATTCGACGAATCGATAATCCAGCATCGGTGATCGAACTTCCAACCCGTGGGCCATGCTCGCCCGATCTACCTTGGTCAATATCCCGTCGGCAAGGCCGAGATGGATGTCCGTGTACTGACACTTTGACAGATGATCCGGTGCATCGCAGCGATCGTAGTGCCTCCGGGTATGATCCAGAGGGTCGTAATCCCGCAGGCGGTCGGCAACGTCCGGCGACAGCAGCAACCGAGCGTCCCACGGAGTCATGGTTGCGACCGATAGGCCGTGTGCCGTCGCCGCATCGACCGACAGGTTGCGGAGGGTTGATGCGGCGCGAAGCGATCGGGGGATCCATGGTCGTTGTGGATACACCGACGCGAATCGGGCGAGCATGTTTCGACCTACGCGGCCCGGTACCCATCCGCGCAGGGAATCTTCGTGCAGATCGAATCGATAGCGGCGATAGCCCGCCAGGATTTCATCGCCGCCATCGCCGGAGAGTGCCACGGTGACAAGTCGCCGCGCCTGTTGAGACAGGATATAGGTCGGCACCGCGGAGTCGTCGGCGAAGGGTTCATCGAAGTGCCAGGCCAGTGTATCGACAAGGGTAGCCGCGTCCGGCGCGACGCATGTTTCATGGTGATTCGTACCGAGTCGGGCAGCCGTTTCCCGCGCCGCGCCGCGTTCGTCAAAGCCGTGTTCGTCGAAACCGCAGGTGAGTGTGACGATCTCGTCCCGTGCCGATAGCGCCATCGCCGCGGCCACGGCGTTTGAATCCACACCGCCGCTTAGAAAGGCGCCGACCGGTACGTCGGCGACGAGTCTCGGGCGTGTTGCTTCCTTCAACGCTGACCAAATAGTCGCGGCGCTCTCCTCGATCGTTTGCTCGTTCCATCCGGTGTGATGCAGATCCCAGTAGCGTCGTATTCGCGCCCGGCCGTCTTGAAAGACCAGCAGGTGACCAGGGGGGAGTTTTTGGCAATCCTGGTAAATCGTCTTCGGCGACGGGATATAACCGTAAGTCAAATAATCGAGCAGGGCCGTCGCGTCGATGTCCCGCCGAACATCGGGCGCTGCGACAACGGCCTTCAGTTCCGACGCGAAGATCAGCCTGCCGTCGTCTGTATAGTAATAGAGCGGCTTGACGCCGAGGCGATCGCGGGCGAGGAGAAGCCGCTGCCGGGGCTCGTCCCAGATTGCGAAGGCGAACATGCCGTTGAGGTGATCGACGCAGGCATCCCCGTATTCTTCATAGAGATGGATGATGCACTCGGAGTCGCTCGTGGTGCGGAAGCGGTGTCCGCGGGCGATCAGATCGTCCCGCAGGTCGAGGAAGTTGTAGATTTCGCCGTTCGTGATCAGCTGGAGGGTGCCGTCTTCATTGGCAATGGGTTGACGACCGGTCTCGAGATCGATGATGCTCAATCGGCGGTGGCCGAGGGCGACGTGTTCGGTGATATAATCTCCGGCATCGTCGGGTCCGCGGTGAGAAAGGCGGTCGAGCATGATCGCGAGGCTGGTGCGATGTTCCTCGTCGACCCGGTGATGCCCGGCGATTCCGGCGATGCCACACATGCCACGCTACCCCATCTGTTCCTGAGTCGGTTGATCCGATTCCACGCTTCATGCAGGGAACCGGCTATAATATCGGCAGGCGCGTGGGGTTCATCGGCGATGTGGGACTGTCCGCAATTCCTGCGCGGTCGTTCCTGTATTCAGGATTCGAGTTTGGGTGTACGATAGTTGAGTTCTGGCAAAGGACTGACGTACAGGAGAAATCTGATGATTTCTGAGCACATGATTCTGGCATTTCTTCCCAATCTCGGCATGCCCGAGATGATCGTCATCGGCATTATTGCTTTGCTCATCTTTGGTCGGCGATTGCCGGAGGTTGGTCGGTCGCTGGGAAAGAGCTTTGTTGAGTTTAAGAAGGGATTGAAGGACACCGGCGATCAGCTCAAGGAAATTAAGTCTGACGTTCAGGAGCCCCCCTCCAACAAATCCGCCAAAGCTGCGGATTCGTCCAAAGATCCGGTTCCTTTCAACGATCCTCAACATCGCGACGGCGAATAAAAACCCTTCATCCTATTTTCACCCAACACTCGAGCACGCGCCGGGGGATTCTCCTGGTTTCGTGAATCTCGAATGGGTCCGCTTTGTCCGGTCATTCCGGGGTAACATGGGTTGTAAGATATTTTATTGTAAGTAGTTATATCAATGTCCGCATGAATTGGGGGGCATTTGTTATGGCACATTTTATCGGACCTGATTGCGAAGGGGGGAGTCTCGGTTCAGCGGTCGGACCGAGAAGGGATTCTCGGTCCAGCGGTCAAAACAGGGGGTAGATGAACGGAGCGGCGCTGCCGCCGCCGAAGACTGCGAATGCCACCAGGATCAGGATCAGGGCGATTGCGATCAGGATGGGGAGGAGCCACCACTTCTTGTTGTGCTTCAGGAAGTCCCAGAACTCGGCGACGATACCGACGCGATCGGCCTCGGATTCGCGGGTGAATTCGTTGTTATCTGGCAGATTCTTGTCGTCGCTCATGGGGGTTCCTTCAGGGCTCAGAACTGTCGGAAATAACGTTTCAGGCTGACCGGGGGCTTCCGCCGGACCCAATAGCTGGATGCCTGTGGATCAAATCGGCGGTTCATGGCGTCTCGGCCCATGATTTTGAACAGGATGGCGATCGGGGTGATGATTCCGTAGAAAATGATGCCCATGGCCAGATAGGACACGACCAGGCCGATCGGATAGCCCGCGAGCGACATGAACACGAAGAGGGGTCGGAGCGCACTGGGGGCGGCGAAGGCGAAGATGCCACAATAGAGGCCGAGAGTAAGGAGGATGATCGCGGTGGGATCAACGGCGGCGTCCGGGAGGGCGGCGAAGGCCAGCCAGCGTAGTGAGGCCAGCAGGGCCAGGGCGGGGAACGCGGCCAGACCGATCAGGCCGAAGGAACGGAGGACCTTGGGTGGGGGGGTTAGATCCAATTTGAAGACGGCCATGATACTAACGCCCTTTCAGGGGTGGGGAAACGTCAAAACGCCGAAACGTCAAAACGTCAAAATAACTACAAAAACAAAAACGACGACATAGTTTCTTGGCAAGCTACTTTATCTGCATGGGCACCGGCAAGGAGGGCTTGCTGGTGGCACCCTGGGTTCAGATCCAGTGAGTAAACAACCCTGGTAGTTTATTCGTTGTATCGCCCTTTCAGGGCTGGGTGTTCTTTGATCCTGGCAACCCAGGTCGACGCTTCGCTCTGCCCTGGGCTGACTTGTTTTGGCCCCATCGGGGCGATCGGCCTGCCACCTGCCTCCACCCCTCCGGGGTGGGATTGTTAGGGCGCATCGTGGTCCACGAGTTCCGTCCCGGCTGCGCCGGGACTCCACTCGTGGCTACAGCCCTTCACCCCTCCGGGGTGAGGCTGTCACATGGCCACCATGCCCGCGCCTTGAGGCTTGGGCATGCCACCCTGTTGGCATGGGCACCGGCAAGCAGAGCTTGCCGGTGGCACCCACGGCCGCACTGCTTGAAGCAGTGACACACGGGTTTGCACTGCTTGAAGCAGTGGCACACTGGCTTGCACTGCTTGAAGCAGTGGCACACGGGTTTGCACTGCTTG